>JBIPLL010000162.1:0-6201 GCA_044368425.1 Beijerinckiaceae bacterium | reverse complement strand
TGGACGAGGTCGGTGTCGGAAGCTGCAATGCGGATCTCGTCGAAGGGCAGGCCGAGGAAGTCCCCCAGGAGCTGTCGGAATGCCGTCTCGTGGCCCTGTCCCTGTGCAGCCGTGCCGACGCGCAACTCGGCGCGGCCTTCCGCGTCGAAGCTAAGCTCCGCCATGTCCCGGGCAACCGAGCCGGCCGATTCCAGATGATTGGCGAGGCCGATCCCCCGCAGCCTGCCCTCGCCGGCCGCGCGGGCGCGACGAGCCGGGAAGCCATCCCAGTCGGCCCGTTGCAGGGCGAGCGCCATCGTGCCGGCGAAATCGCCGCTGTCTATGACCGGTCCCAGAGGCGTGCGCCACGGGAACGCGGCGGGCGGGATGAGGTTGCGCCGGCGCAATTCCACGCGGTCGAGGCCGAGTTCCCGCGCCGCCGTGTCGAGCGCGCGCTCGATGGCGAGGGAGGCTTCGGGCCGGCCGGCCCCCCGATAGGCGGCGACGGGATTCGAATTGGTCACGTAGCCCGACACCGTCACCAATGCAGCCGGGATCGCATATGGCCCCAGCAGGCCCACGAGGTTGTTCAGCGGGCTGTTGCCGCCATAGGTGGAGAGATAGGCGCCCAGATTGGCAGCCAGATCAGCCCTGACACCGAGAATGCGCGCGTCGGCATCGAAGGCGACCTCGACCGACCAGAGATTGTCGCGGGCATGGTCGTCAGCCAGGAAGGACTCGCTGCGCGACGCCTGCCAGAAAACCGGCCTGCCGCATTTGCGCGCGGCCCATAGAATGGCGACGAGTTCGGGGAAGGCCGCGTTCTTGAGCCCGAACGAGCCGCCGACATCCGGGCTCATGACATGCAGCCCCGAGGCCGGAACGCCCATGACCATGGCCAGTTCGTTGCGCAGCATATGGGGCGACTGCGTGCCGACCGTCAGTTCGTAACGGCCAAGCGTTGCATTCCAGCCAGCGATCCCGTTGCGAGGTTCGAGAGGCGCGGCGGTCACCCGCGAGATCGCAATGTCCCGGCGGGTGACGTGACTGGCGCGGGCGAATGCCTGTTCGACGTCGCCCTCATTGCCGAAGGCCAGCCGGAACGCGCGGTTGCCGGTGATGTGCGGCCAGACCAGAGGCCCCGTAGCAGCCTGTGCGAGAGCCGTCACGGACGGCAGCGCCTCATCGGCGACACGGACGGCCGCAGCCGCGTCCTCGGCCTCGTATCGACTGGCCGCGATCACGACCGCGATGGGATCGCCTGCATATCTGGCGACTGAACCGGCCAGAACCGGTCGCGGTGCGGCTGCGATCCGGTCGCCATCCGCGCGAACCCGGCGGGTCAGGCTACCGATATCACCGATGCCCGCGGCGATCAGGTCGCGCGCCGTGAAGATCGCCTTCACTCCGGGAAGATCCAGCGCCGCGCTCAGATCGACCTCGTGGATCCTGCAATGCGCATAGCGCGAGCGGACGAAGACCGCATGCAGGCAATCGGACCCCGCGATATCCCCTGCGAACCGTCCCTGCCCGGTCACGAGACGCTCGTCCTCGCTGCGCAGGGCTGATTGGCCGACGCCTCTGCGATTCACGGCGCCGTCGCCCCGCCGGACCCAACCGGTCGAAGATAACCGAGGATGACGTCGATGATATGGCTCCTGCGCTGCTCGAGCCGCGCTGGCGACATGAAATCCTGATCGAAGATCCACGCCAGCGTATACCGATTTGACAGATAGAAAAACGCCAGCCCCGAGATCGATATGTAGAGATCGATGGGCTCCACGTCGGGTCGGAACACGCCCTCTTTCTGTCCCCGTTCCAGAAGATGCTTCAGATTTTGCAGAAGCGGCTCATACAGATCGCGGACCACCGTGGATGATTTCAGATGCCGCGCGTAATGAATATTCTCGACGCTCATGAGCCGGGTGAGCGCGGGCGTGCGCACGAAATGGTCGAATGTCGCGCCTACGAGATTGCGCATTGCCTCGACGGGCGACAGGCTTTGCAGGGCATCGTCACCCTGCTGCGACCGCATGTCCCTGTAGATCTCTTCGATGACGGCAAGGAAAAGCGCCTCCTTGTCACCGAAATAATAGTAGATCAGGTTCTTGGCAGCCTGGGCCCGTGCGGCAATGCGGTCCACCCGGGCGCCGGACAGACCATGCTCGACGAATTCATCGCGGGCGGCCGTGAGGATCAGGGCTCTCATGAGTTGCGGATCGCGCCTGGTGGGCTTGCGCCGCTTCAGGAGGCTCGACGTGGTCGCCGAGTCGGCGCTGATCGCCAATGCTTTGCGTTTCACAGGCCCTGCCTTCGTCTCCGTGTCTGACGTGTCGACTCTTCGTCAAGATGGCCGGAAATGTCCATATGAACACCGTGATGCCGGAGAGCGAATTCAGGGGTGATTTTTCCGTCGAGAATGTCCTCGCGGATGCGCGCGGGGTCACGCGCGAAGGGGTTGCCATAGCCCCCTGCCCCGGCCTGGATATGCGTCACAAGCGCGCCCTTCGGCAGTTCCATCGTCACCTTTCCCGGAAGATCCCGCGTCTGGTCACCGACCGTCAGGTAGTTCCGCGAACGGCCGCCCGGTTCGCCTCCGGCCAGCCCGTAGGGCGCGAAGGTCACCCGGTCGGAACGCAACTGGAGGAGCGCCTCGTCGGCGAGCAGCCTGTAGGACCGCATGATGCCCACGCCGCCGCGCCAGAGACCGGCCCCGCAGCTGTCGGGCACAAGCTCATAGCGCTCGACGCGGACCGGATGCTCCGCCTCCATGACCTCGACGGGCATGTTGGACAGGTTCTGTGACGGGTTGGTGATCGCCTCGACGCCGTCCTGGTCCGGACGCCCGCCCCATGCTCCGCACAGCATGTCGACGATGATGAAGGGCTTGCGGTTGGCCCTGAGGCCGCTGATGCAGATGACGCTGTTGCCGCCCTCGCCCGCCGCCGGCACACGCTCGGGCACGATCTGGGCGAGCGCGCCGAGGACGGTATCGAAGATGCGATATCCGGTGAGTGCCCGCGCCGCGCAGGCTCCGGGAAGGACCGGATCGAGAATCGAGGCCTGTGGCGCCTTCACGGTGATGCAGCGGAAGACGCCCGCATTGTTCGGGATTTCCCGGTCGAGCACACAGCGGACGCTCAGATAGGTGCAAGACTGCGTGTAGCTGCGCGTGGCGTTGAGGGCCGCCTTCACCTGGGGCGAGGAGCCGGCATAGTCCACGACGAGGCCATCGTCCTCGACAGTGATCGCCACCTTGATCGGGATCGGGGTGTCCGAAAAGCCGTCCGAGTCCAGATGGTCTGTGAAGTGATAGGTCCCCTTGGGCCAGCGCCTGATCTCGGCGCGCGTCATGCGCTCCGCATAATTGATCAGTTCCTTCATGTAGTCTTCGACGACATCGGCGCCATAGCGCTCGAACATCCGGGTCAGGGCACGTCCGCCAATCGTGGAGGCTGCATACTGGGACTGGAGATCGCCCCAGACGCGATCCGGCACGCGGACATTCAGCTTGATCAGGCTTTCCAGCGTCTTGTTCACCCGGCCGCGATCATAGAGCTTCAGCGGCGGGATGCGGATGCCTTCCTGGTAGATCTCGGTCGAGTCGCTGGCATTCGAGCCCGGCACCCGCCCGCCAACATCCGTGTGGTGGCAGATGACCACCGCGAAGGCACGCAGCTTGCCCCCGTGGAAGATCGGCACGAACATGAAGATGTCGGGCAGGTGCATGCCGCCGTGATAGGGATCGTTCAGGATGACCGCGTCGCCCTCGTGCAGGTCGTCGCCGAACTCGGCGAGAACCGTGGCGATCGCCTCGGGCACGGCCCCCAGATGCAGCGCGATCGTCTTGGCCTGCGCAACCATCTGACCGTCAGCGGCGCACAGGGCCGCCGAGAAGTCCATCACGTCCTTGACGATCTCGGACCTGGCCGTCCGCACGACCGTGTAGGCCATGTCGTCGACAATCGCGTCCAGCCCGTTCTTGATGACCGCGAAGCTGATCGGATCGATCTGGAACGCTGTCGCCCGATCGCCGTCCTGCACTTGACCGACCTGCATCGCTCCTACCCCTCGCGCTGTTTGGCCGGCGTTGCGGCATCCCGGTCGACGTCGATGATGATGGTGCCGAGTTCGTCGCGGGCCACGGACGCGCCGGGCGGCACGATGATCGTGGCGTCGAACTCCTCGATGATCAGCGGGCCAGATCGCGGGACCATGGAGAGCGAGGATCGCGTGATCACCGGTGTCGGGCGCGTCTGCTCGCCACGGCCGAAGGAGACCATGCGTGTCTCGCCATGCGCCGCGGAGGGCCTCTGCTCCACCCTGACGGCGGTGAAGTCGAGGCGCCTGTCCCGCAATCCGCGGGCCGCGAGGCGCAGCTTCACCAATTCGACCTTGCTTTCGTCGGCATAGCCGTAAAGCTCACGATAGGCTGCCGCAAAGTCCGCGGCGAGCGTCTTGGCCGTCACGCTCGCAGGCGCGAAGCGTACCGGCAGTTCCGATGCCTGCCCCTCGTAGCGAAGCTCCGCCGTCCAGATGCGATCCTGGCGCTCGGGCGGATAGCCATCGCCTGCGAGGCGGGCAGCAGCAGCCGAATCAAGCTCGGCGACCCAATGCGCGAATGCGACCGGGTCGAAAGCATCCAGCGGCAGCAGGATCGTGCGCAGAAACATGTGCTCGACGTCGGACGCCATCATGCCGACGGCGGAAAAGACACCTGAAAGTGGCGGCACGAGCACGCGGGGAATGCCGAGCTGGCGGGCGATGTCCACGGCATGGACGCCGCCATTGCCCCCCATCGCCACGAGGGACAGATCGCGCGGGTCGCGGCCACGCTCGACGGTGACCGACCGGATGGCCCGGGCCATGAGCGCATTGGCGACGTCGCGGATGCCGTGGGCCGCCGCCGCGACGTCGATACCCAGCGGGCGGGCCGCATGCGTGTCGATGGCAGCGACGGAGGCGTCGCGGCTGATCGGCAATTGCCCTCCGGCCAAAGCCTCGGGATTGAGGAAGCCCAGGGCGACATTGGCGTCCGTGACGGTGGGACGTTCGTTGCCATTCCTGTAGCAGGCCGGGCCGGGATCGGCACCGGCGGATTCGGGACCAACCCGCAGCAAGCCGCCAGGATCGATCATGGCCAGCGAGCCGCCGCCGGCGCCGACCTCGGCCAGATCGATGGCGGGAACCTTCAGCATGTAGCCGCCGGCCTTGATGAACCGGCTCGACGTGCTGATCCCGTCGCGGAATTCGTATTCCGTGGTCATGATCGGCTCGCCGCCCTCGACCAGCGCCGCCTTGGCCGTGGTGCCGCCCATGTCAAAGACGATGAGGTCCCTGTCGCCCCTGGCCGCTCCCAGGCGAGCGCCCCCGATCACGCCGCCGGCGGGGCCCGACCCGACGACGAAAACGGGTAGATCCGCCGCGATGCGGGCAGGCAGCATGGCGCCGTTGGACGTCATCACCAGAACCGGGGCGTGCAGCCCGATCTCCGTCAGCGAATTCTCGAGCCGCGTCAGGTAGTCCTGCATCGTCCGCAGGAGATAGGCATTGACCACCGTGGTGCTGGTCCGCTCGTATTCCTTCATCTCCGGCAGCACGGAGCATGAGGCGCAAACCGCAAGACCCGGCGCGACCTCCCTCACGATCGCCTCCGCCCGGCGCTCATGCGCGGAATTCCGGTAGCTGTTGAGGAAACAGATCGCGATTGCCTCGACGTCCTGCCGAACCAGTTCCCGCACCGCTTCAGCAACAGCCTCCTCGTCCAGAGGCATGACGACGCTGCCGTCGGCGGCGATCCGCTCGGGCACACCAAGCCGCAGGCGCCTCGGGACGAGTGGCGCCGGCTTCGCCCAGGTGAGATCGAACATCACCGGCATCCGGATGCGGCCGATCTCCAGAATGTCGCGGAACCCGTCCGTGGTGATCAGGCCGGTGCGGGAGCCCTTGCGCTGGAGGATGGCATTGGAGCCGACGGTCGTGCCGTGAAGGACTTCCTTTACGGAAGATGGCGACAGGTTGAGCCGCGACAGCAGTTCCGCGATCCCGGCAACGACCGCCCGCGATGGGTCGTCGGGGGTCGTGGATACCTTGCCCTGATGGAGAAGGCCGTCCCCGGTCATCAAGGCCAGGTCGGTGAAAGTTCCCCCGATATCGACGGCGATTCTCACCTCGTCGCCCGGCGATCCGTCCACGGCCTTACGCATTTCCAGATCCAGCCCG
>JBIPLL010000077.1:0-8451 GCA_044368425.1 Beijerinckiaceae bacterium | reverse complement strand
CCCTCGTTCATCAGCCGCTCGAGCGCACGATAGACTGTGGGTGGCGTGACGGATTTCTCCTGCCGCATCCGGTCGAGCACCTCATAGGCGGACAGGGGCCCCGGTGCCGCCTGCAGGATGGCAAGCACGCGCTTCTGCGTCTCGTTGAGCGCGGGCAGGGCGGCTGCACCATGATCGTGGTCGCAGTCCGCGCCGCAATCCGACGCCGGGCTGCGCGCTATGCCGCAGCCGGCCACATCCGTGCTCAGGTCGCGTCCGGCCCGGTTCATGCTGTCGCTCCGCATCCAAAAGGCTTGGCCAGGAGAGTATAGTATACTATACGTTGGTCATCCGTCCGGGTGAACCCGACATATCCGCTCGGGACGCGTCGTGCATCCGGCCACGCTTTTCCACGCCAGAGCATTGCGAGCCTCACTTCCATGACCACAACCGTTCCGATCGGCAGCATTCCGCCTGTTACCGATTCCCGCCTGCCCGTGACCGTTTTGTCCGGCTTCCTCGGCGCCGGCAAGACCACGCTCCTCAATCACCTGCTGGCCAACCGGCAGGGGCTCAAGGTCGCGGTCATCGTCAACGACATGAGCGAGATCAACATCGACGCCGATCTCGCCCGCCCCCATCTCGCAGGAGATGACGGCCCCGACGGCCCGGCACTCCTGCGCACCGACGAGCGTCTGGTCGAGATGACCAATGGCTGCATCTGCTGCACCCTCCGCGACGATCTCCTCACGCAGGTGCGCGAGCTCGCGCAGTCTGGCCGCTATGAGGCCCTGGTCATCGAGGCGACCGGGATTGCCGAACCGCTGCCCATCGCCACCACCTTCGATTTCCGGGACGAGGACGGCGTCAGCCTCGCCGACATCGCCCGGATCGATACGATGGTCACCGTGGTCGATGCCGTCAATCTCGCGCGTGATTTTGGCAGCGCGGAGGCCTTGTCCGATCGCGGCGAGACGGCTGGAGAGGGCGACGAGCGCACCCTGGCCGATCTCCTGACGGACCAGATCGAGTTTGCCGATCTGATCATCATCAACAAGATGCCCGATGCGACGCCGCAGCAGCGCGAGGCTGCCCGCGCCATCGTCACGGCGCTCAACCCCGCCGCGAAGGTGATCGAAACCGCCTTCGGCATCGTTCCGTTGGTCGAGCTGGTCGGCACCGCTCGCTTCGACCTTGACAAGGCACAGTCCCATCCCCTCTGGCACAAGGAGCTCTACGGCCATGCCGATCATGTGCCCGAGACGCTGGAATACGGGATCAGCTCGTTTGTCTATCGCACCCGCCGCCCGTTCCATCCGCAGCGTTTCGACCGTTTCCTGCGCGCGACCTGGCCGGGACTGATCCGCGCCAAAGGTCATTTCTGGCTGGCGACGCGGCCCGAATGGGTTGGCGAGATGTCGCTGGCCGGCGCGATCTGCCGGACGGAAGCGATGGGCTTCTGGTGGACGCAGGTACCGCGCGAGCGCTGGCCCGATCATCGGGAATGGCGCGATCTCATCGCCCGTCACTGGCATCCGGTCTGGGGCGACCGGCGCCAGGAACTCGTCTTCATCGGTCAGGACATGGACGAGGACGCCATGCGCCGTGCGCTCGACGCCTGCCTCGTGCCCGAGCCGGAACAGGAAATCGATGCTTCCCATTCCCGGCAGGGCGACTTTGTCGACCGGCTCGATCCCGCGCCGTGGCGCAACCTGCCCGATCCGTTCCCGGTCTGGCGGGCGGCCCGTGACGCAGCCTGACCGGCCTCAACCGGCCGGCAGCGCCTTCTCGACGAGGCGTGTCCAGTAGCGGATGCCGGGCCCGATCGCGCTGTCGTTGAAGTCATAGGCCGGATTGTGCAGTCCGGCCGTATCGCCGTTGCCCATGAAGATATAGGCGCCGGGCCGCTGCTCGAGCATGAAGGAGAAGTCCTCGGCGCCCATGGTCGGGGGCACGGTCTCGTCCACATTCTCCGCGCCGGCCACCTCGCGGGCTGCGTCGGCCGCGAACGAGGTCTGCTGGGGATGGTTGAACGTGACGGGATAGCCCCGGTCATAGTCCACGCGCGCGCTTGCCCCGAAGGCGCTGGCGACCTGGGTCGCGATCAGCCGCAGCCGCTCCTCGCACAGGTCGCGCATCTTCGGCGTCAATGTGCGCACGGTGCCGATCAGCCGGCCCGTCTGCGGGATGACGTTGAATGCCTCTCCGGCCTGCACCGCCGTGACCGAGACGACCGCCGACTCGAGCGGATCGACCTGGCGCGACACGATGGATTGCAGAGCCGTGATGATATGTGCGGCGACAAGAACCGTATCGATGCCCTCTTCCGGCTTCGCCGCATGGGCGCCTCGGCCCTCGAGATGGATCGCGAAGCGGTCGGCCGCCGCCATCATCGCCCCCGCACGAATGGCGAACTGGCCCACGGGAAGCCCCGGCATGTTGTGCAGACCATAGACTTCCTGGATGGCGAAGCGCTCCATCATGCCGTCGCGGACCATCTCGCCGCCCCCGCCCCCGCCTTCCTCTGCCGGCTGGAAGATCACGATCGCCGTGCCGTCGAAATCGCGCGTGGAGGCGAGATATTTCGCCGCGCCGAGCAGCATGGCGGTGTGCCCGTCATGGCCGCAGGCATGCATCTTCCCGGCGGTACGCGAGCGATGGGGGAGGTTGGTCGCCTCCTCGATCGGCAGAGCGTCCATGTCCGCACGCAGCCCGATGGTGCGCCCGCTCCCGCGCGCCTTTCCATGGATGACGCCCACCACACCCGTGCGCCCGATGCCCGTCACCACCTCGTCGCAGCCGAACTCGCGCAGCTTGTCGGCGACGATGCCCGCCGTGCGATGCACATCGAACAGGAGTTCGGGATTCATGTGGAAGTCGCGCCGCCAGGATGTGGCTTCGGCTTCGAGGGCGCGCAGGGTTTCGTCGTGACGCATGATGGCTCCGCGAAAACAATGAGCGTCCATCAAGCGCGCGCCAGGGCCGCGGGTCAACCGGCCAGAGCCATCCCGCCGGCGCGCGCGGGCCAAGCCCGGTCGTGCGGGCCTGACAATCTGGGCAATGGATACGGGTCTGGGGAGGGAAACGGGCTGACATGCTTGCGGCGCTGGACCGCGAGCCTCATGCCTGTCTAATGTGCAATCTTGAGCAATCGCGCCGCCGCCGCCCTGGAGCGGCAAAACAGGTGCGCGGATGCTTCGTCTCGTTGCGGAGGAAGAAACATGAACCGTCATTTCCGGCAGGATTCCCGCCTGCCACGAACGCTGACCCTTGCCACTCTCGCCGGTGCGACCGCCCTGTTGCTGATGGGGCCTGCCGGCGCCAAGACCTTGCGCTACGCCAACCAGGGCGACCTCAAGTCGCTCGACCCCTACACGCTCAACGAAACGACCGCGAATGCGCATCTCGGCCACGTCTATGAGGGCCTGACCTCGCGCGGCAAGGACCTGGCGATCAGGCCCGGACTTGCGGAGCGCTGGGAGGTGCTGGAAGGCGGCAAGCGCTGGCGGTTCCATCTGCGCCAGAACGTCAAGTTCCAGAACGGCAATGCCTTCAACGCTGACGATGTCATCTTCTCCGCCGACCGCGTCCGCGCGCAGGGATCGAACTTCCAGACCCGCGTTCCCAAGGACGCCAAGTTCGAAAAGATCAACGACTTCACGGTTGACGTCGTGCTCCCCGGCCCCAATCCCATCCTGAACAGCCAGTGGGACACCTGGTACATCATGGATAAGGAATGGGCGGAGGCGAACAATACCGCCGCCCCGACGCCGGCTTCCGCCACGACCCCGAGCTTCGCCGCGCTCAACGCCAACGGCACCGGCCCATTCCGCATCGAGAGCCACCAGCCCGGCGTGCGCACCGTTTTCAAGAAGAATGACGGCTGGTGGGGCAAGGTCGAGCACAACCTGACCGAGATCATCTTCACGCCCATCGCCTCGGATGCGACGCGCGTCGCGGCCCTGCTTTCGGGCGAGGTGGACGTGATCGAGCCCGTTCCGGTGCAGGACATCCAGCGCGTCAACGAGAGCGCCAATGCCCGCGTGCTGACTGGCCCTGAACTGCGCACGATCTTCCTCGGCTTCGACCAGTCGCGCGACGAACTGCTCGAGTCCAGCGTGAAGGGCAAGAACCCCTTCAAGGATGTCCGTGTCCGGCAGGCCTTCAACATGGCCGTCGACAAGGAGGCGATCCGCGCCCGCGTCATGCGCAACCTGTCGACGCCCTCCGCGCTGATGATCGCGCCTGAGCTCGTGCCGTTCTCGAAGGACTTCCCTAATCCGAAGTTCGACACTGAAGCCGCCAAGAAGCTGCTGGCCGAGGCCGGCTATCCCAACGGCTTCGAGGTGGGCATGGACTGCCCCAACGACCGCTATGTGAACGATGCCCAGATCTGTCAGGCAGTCGTGGGCATGCTTGCGCGCGCCGGCGTCAAGGTGAACCTGAACGCCCAGCCCAAGGCGCAATATTTTGCCAAGGTGCTGAAGTCGGGCGGCTACAAGACCTCGTTCTACCTGCTTGGCTGGACGCCAGGTACCTTCGACAGCCACAACGTGCTGTTCGACCTGCATGGCTGCCGGGCCGAAGGCTCGCCGCGCGGCGAGACCAATCTTGGCGGCTATTGCAACAAGGCGGTGGACGAGCTGACGGACAAGATCCTCGTCGAGACGGATGCAACCAAGCGCAATGCGATGATCAAGGAGGCGTACACGATCACCACGAACGAGTTCGCCTACCTGCCGCTGCACCAGCAGGCTCTGGCCTGGGGTGTGTCGCGCAAGGTCAGCCTGTCGCAGCGGGCCGACAACTCGGTCAAGCTCTACTGGGCCACCAAGGAATAAGCGGGCGTCCCTGTCACGCGCCGGCCCGCCTCGCGCGGGCCGGCTGCCTGCTTTTGAAAGCCGCCTCATGATCGCGTTTCTCGTGCAGCGTCTCCTGCAGGCGGTCGCCGTCATGCTGGCGGTGGCGCTCATCTCGTTCACGATGTTCCGCTTTGTCGGCGACCCCGTGAACCAGCTCGTCAGCCTCGATACCCCCGCCGACCAGATCGCGCAGCTGCGCGTGGCGCTCGGGCTCGACGATCCGGTCATCGTCCAGTTCGCCCGCTATATCGGCAACGCGCTGCGCTTCGACTTCGGGATCTCCTACCAGTTCCGCCAGCCTGTCACGACGCTGCTGGCCGAGCGCGCTCCCGCAACGCTGGAGCTTGCGCTGGCCTCCGCCATCTTCTCGCTTGTGGTCGGCATCCCGATGGGCGTCTATACGGCCCTGCGCCGGGACCACTGGCTTGCCAAGCTCTTCCAGGCGGTCTCGCTGATCGGTGTCAGCCTCCCGACCTTCCTGATCGGCATCCTGTTCATCTACCTGTTCTCTGTCACGCTGGGCTGGCTTCCCTCCTTCGGGCGCGGCGAGGTCGTCAAGGTCGGCGGCTGGTCGACGGGGTTCCTGACCACCTCGGGCCTCAAGGCGATGATCCTGCCCGCAATCACGCTGGGCCTGTTCCAGATGACGCTGATCATGCGGCTGGTGCGCGCGGAGATGCTCGAAGTCCTGCGCACCGACTATATCAAGTTCGCCAGGGCGCGCGGCCTGCGCACTCGCGCCATCCATTTCGGCCATGCGCTCAAGAACACGCTCGTTCCGGTCATCACCATCACCGGCCTTCAGCTCGGCTCGATCATCGCCTTCGCCATCATCACCGAGACCGTCTTCCAGTGGCCGGGCATGGGCATCCTGTTCCTGCAGGCCGTGCAGAACGTCGATATCCCGATCATGGCGGCGTATCTCATGCTGATCGCGCTGATGTTTGTCGTCATCAACCTCGTCGTCGACCTGCTCTATGCGGTCGTCGATCCGCGCCTGCGCGCGACAGTCGGCTCGCATTGAGGCGTCCATGACTATGCAAGCCCCCGCCTCATCGCCCGTCCCGACCCGCTGGCAGCGCCTGCGCGACAGCGACGTGCTCGCGAGCTTCCGGCGCAACCGTGTCGCCATGGCCTCGGCCGTGATCGTGCTCACCTTCCTGCTGCTGGCTGCCTTCGCGCCCCTGATCGCGCCGACCGACCCCTTCGATCCCGCCGCGATCAGTCTGTCCGACAGCCTGCTGCCGCCGGCCTGGAGCCCGGAGGGCAACGCTGCCTTCTGGCTCGGGACCGACGACCAGGGGCGCGATCTGTGGTCCGCGATTTTGTACGGCCTGCGCGTGTCGCTGTTCATCAGCCTGTGCGGGGTGGCGCTCGCCGCCGCCATCGGCATCACGCTGGGCCTCGTCGCCGGCTATTTTGGCGGCCGCATCGATGCGCTCATCATGCGCGTGGCCGACGTGCAGCTCACCTTCCCCGCGATCCTCGTCGCGCTCCTCATCGACGGCGTGGTCCATGCCATGCTCAAGGGCGTGAACCGGGCCGACACGGCCTTCAGCGTGCTTGTTCTCTCCATCGGGCTCAGCTTCTGGGTGCAATATGCGCGCACCATCCGCGGCTCGACGCTGGTCGAGCGCAACAAGGACTATGTGCAGGCCGCCCGCCTCGTGGGCCTGCCCGCACCCGTGATCATGGCGCGCCACGTCCTTCCCAACGTCATCGGTCCAGTTCTGGTCATTCTCACGATCAATCTGGGACTTGCCATCATCACCGAGGCAACGCTCTCCTTCCTGGGCGTCGGCCTGCCGCCGACGGAGCCCTCGCTCGGCACGCTGATCCGCATCGGCAACGATTATCTGTTTTCCGGCGAATGGTGGATCGTGGCCTTTCCCGGCATCGTCCTGGCGGTGCTGGTGCTGGCCATCAACCTGTTGGGCGACTGGCTGCGCGACGCACTCAATCCCCGGCTACGCTGAAGCCTGCTTGCATTTTTTCGTATCCGAACGGGCTGACGTCGCAGGCATGCCGCGTTAGCTTCACCGCAAGGCGGTCCCGTCGAGACCGCCACGACCAGAGGGTGACCATCCCATGCGCATGTCCCGCTCGCTGCTGACCGCCGCGATTCTCGCAGCCACCGCGCTCGTGCCGCTGAGCGCCGAAGCCCGGACCCTGAAATGGGCCCGCTCGGGCGACTCGCTGACGCTCGACCCCCATGCCCAGAACGAGGGGCCGACCCATACGCTTGCCCACCATATCTACGAGCCGCTCGTCCATCGCGACACGGCCGGCAAGCCGGTATCCGCCCTCGCCGTCAAATGGGGCGTCACCTCCGACCCGCAGGTCTGGGAATTCAAGCTGCGACCGGGCGTGAAGTTCCATAACGGGAACGCGCTGACTGCCGACGACGTGGTCTTTTCCATCGACCGCGCGCGCCTGCCGACCTCCGACATGAAGGGCCTGCTGACCTCGATCGAGGCCGTCAGCAAGGTCGACGATGTGACGGTCCAGATCCGCACGAAGGGGCCCAATCCCCTGCTCGTGAACAATCTCATGGACCTGTTCATCATGGACAAGGAATGGTCCGAGGCGAACAACGTCCAGAAGCCGCAGGACTTCAAGAACAAGGAAGAGAATTTCGCCGTCCGCAACGCCAATGGCACCGGGCCCTTCACGCTGGTCTCGCGCGAGCCCGACGTGCGCACCGTGCTCAAGCGCAATGAGGCCTATTGGGGCCGCGGCGAGGTGCCGCTCGAGATTTCCGAAATCATCTACACGCCGATCAAGGCCGACGCGACGCGCGTCGCGGCCCTGCTGTCGGGCGAGGTCGATTTCGTGCAGGACGTTCCGGTTCAGGATATCGAGCGCCTGCGCGGCACGCAGAACCTGCGCGTCAATACCGGCCCGGAGAACCGCACGATCTTCTTCGGCATGGACGTCGCCTCGCCCGATCTGAAGGGCGACAACGTGCAGGGCAAGAACCCCTTCGCCGACAAGCGTGTGCGGCAGGCCATGAACATGGCCATCAACCGCACGGCCATCCAGCGCGTCGCCATGCGCGGCCAGTCCATCCCGACGGGCGTCATCATGCCGCCCTTCGTCAATGGCTGGACGAAGGAGCTCGATGCTGCCCCGCCGGTCGATGTGAACAAGGCCAAGGCCATGATGGCCGACGCCGGCTACAAGGACGGCTTCACCACCACGCTGCACTGCACGAACGACCGCTACGTCAATGACGAGGCGATCTGCCAGGCGGTCGTGTCGATGCTTGGCCAGATCGGCGTCAAGGTGAACCTCGTCTCGCAATCGAAGACGCTGCACTTCCCCATGATCCAGAAGAACCCGCCGGAATCCGAGTTCTATCTGGTGGGCTGGGGCGTCCCGACCTTCGACAGCGACTATATCTTCTCGTTCCTCTACCACACGCGCGAAGGCGCGCGCGGCTCCTGGAACGCGACGCGCTGGACCAATGCCGAGGTCGACAAGATGATCCAGTCGCTCTCGAGCGAGGTGGACGCAGACAAGCGCAACGCCACGATCGCCCGCATCTGGAGCATCGTGAAGGAGGAAACGATCTATCTCCCCCTCCACCACCAGACGCTCGCTTATGCGA
>JBIPLL010000076.1:0-8465 GCA_044368425.1 Beijerinckiaceae bacterium | reverse complement strand
GCGGATGATAGGCGACGCCGGCCTCGTCCTCGACATCGAGGCCGTGCCGGGCAATCGCCTGCGCGAGTTCGCGCGGCGTGACGAACTTCTCCCAGTTATGAGTGCCGCGCGGCAGCCAGCCCAGCACATATTCGGCACCCACGATGGCCAGCGCGAAGCTCTTCATCGTACGGTTGATCGTGGCCATGACGAGAAGCCCGCCCGGCCGCACCGCCTTCGCGCAGGCTTCGACGAAGGCATCGATATCGGCCACATGTTCCACGACTTCCATCGCCAGAACCACGTCGAAGGTCTCGCCGGCAGCGACGGTCTCCTCCAGCGTCCCGCATCGGAAATCGATCTCAAGCCCGAAGCCCTCTGCCTGGAGCCGGGCGACCTCGATATTCGTGGTCGCCGGATCGAGCCCCGTGACGGTGGCGCCCAGGCGCGCCAGCGGCACGCTCAGCACCCCTCCCCCGCAGCCGACATCCACGATGCGCAAGTCGGCCAGAGGCCGCGCGCCCTGCGCATCGCGCCCGAAATGCCGGCAAGCGACGTCACGGATCCAGGCAAGCCGCACCGGGTTGAACTTGTGCAGCACGCGCATCGGCCCCTTGGGGTCCCACCAGTCGCGGGCCATGGCCTCGAAGCGCGCGATCTCGGCCGCGTCTCGCGTGGACCGCTGGCCCTGTGCCGGAGTCTCCCGGGTCATGCGCAAACTCCCTGTTGCGGTGCGTTGACAGCGCACCGGCCCGCCTTCATCTATACGCGCCTTTTCGCGGGCGCGAGATGCGACTTGTCCGACCCCGGACGGGCTGCCTCGCGCCTTCCCGCATCTTGTATCCAGCGGCTTTTCCATGGCGCGCCTTGTCCTGAAGTTCGGCGGCACCTCCGTCGCCAATGTCGAGCGCATCCGCAACGTGGCCCGCCACGTGAAGCGCGAATATGATGCCGGCCATGACGTGGCCGTCGTCGTCTCCGCCATGTCTGGCAAAACGAACGAACTCGTCGGATGGTGCAAGGAAGCCGCCACGCTTTACGATCCGCGCGAATATGACGTGGTCGTCGCGTCGGGCGAGCAGGTGACCTCCGGCATCCTCGCCATCGTCCTGCAGGAAATGGGCCTTCCCGCCCGGTCCTGGCAGGGATGGCAGGTTCCCTTTCACGGCGACGATGCGCATGGCTCGGCGCGGATCATCGGCGTCGACGGCGCCAATATCCGCGCGAGCTTCGCCGATGGGCGGCAGATCGCGGTTGTCTCCGGGTTTCAGGGCATCAATCCGCGCACCGGGCGCATCTGCACCTTCGGGCGCGGCGGCTCGGACACGAGCGCGGTGGCGCTGGCCGCCGCCATCGAGGCCGATCGCTGCGACATCTATACCGATGTGGACGGCGTCTATACGACCGACCCCCGCATCGTGCCGAAGGCCAAGCGCCTCGATCGGGTGTCCTTCGAGGAAATGCTCGAAATGGCCTCGCTCGGCGCGAAGGTGCTTCAGGTCCGTTCCGTCGAGCTCGCAATGGTGCACAAGGTTCCCACCTATGTGCGCTCGAGCTTCGACGACCCCGCAAATCCCTCCACCGGAACCCTCATCTGCGACGAGGAGGATATCTTGGAACAGCAGATCGTCACCGGCATCGCCTACTCCAAGGACGAGGCCCAGATCACGCTGCGGCGCGTCGCGGACAAGCCTGGCGTTGCGGCAGCCATCTTCGTGCCGCTGGCCGAAGCCAATATCAACGTCGACATGATCATCCAGGTCGTGTCCGACGACACGACGACGACCGACATCACCTTCACGGTCGGATCGGCCGATTACGAGCGGGCCAGGGCCATCCTCGAATCGAAGCGCGCCGAGATCGACTATGCCTCGCTGCAGGGTGCGACAGACGTCGTGAAGGTCTCGGCCATCGGGGTCGGCATGCGCAGCCATGCCGGGGTCGCCGCGCGCGGCTTCAAGGCGTTGGCCGACAAGGGGATCAATATCCGCGCCATCACCACGTCGGAGATCAAGTTCTCCGTGCTGCTCGATGCCGCCTATACCGAGCTTGCCGTGCGCACGCTCCATTCGCTCTACGGCCTCGACAAGGCCTGACAGGGCGTTCTCGCCGGCAGGAAGCAGTTGGACGGCCCGGCTTTATGGGCCGTCGCAACGTCAGGTTGCCTTAATGAAGCTGGTGCATGATGCCGGCTTTCCATGGAGGCAACCATGTCAGTCAATTCACACGCGCTGCGCAAACTTTGCGCGACCCTGATCGGTCTGGCCGGCCTTGCCGGCGCCGCGATGCCGGCCGCCGCAGCCATGATCTACGATCCCGCCACCCGCGAGACGATCCAGATGGGCGATCCGGGCGGCATTTCCCGGCCGCCGATCCCGCGCGAGATCGTCGCCTGGTCCGGTTCGCAGGCGCCGGGAACCATCGTTGTCTCGACTGCGGAGCGCAGGCTCTATTTCGTGATGCCGGATGGCAAGGCGATGCGCTACGCCGTGGGCGTCGGACGCCCCGGCTTCGAATGGGGCGGGATCAAGACGGTCACCCGCAAGGCGGAATGGCCGGCCTGGACGCCGCCCCCCCAGATGCTCAGGCGCCGGCCCGATCTGCCCCGCCATATGGTCGGCGGCCCGGAAAATCCGCTGGGCGCCCGCGCCATGTATCTGGGCAGCAGCCTCTATCGCATCCACGGCTCCAATGAACCCGGCACGATCGGCCAGGCCGTGTCGTCGGGTTGCATCCGCATGCACAATGAGGACGTCATCGACCTGTACGGGCGCGTGCAGACCGGCACCCGCGTCGTCGTGATGCGCTGACAACAGCCTGGCATGGCTTCATGCGCCATTCGTATGCGAATGGAGCATGAGGGGTCGCAGCACACTCTCCACTTCCCTTGCGGGCGGGGCGTTGCATCCGTAAGAGGGAAACAGTCTCCGGCCGTCCTCCGGATGACGCGTTCGGAATAGGGCCGGCCTGGGCGGACAGGCCGTATCAGCGGAGCTGTGGATGCGAGGGGGGCTGGGCGGACCCAGGATATTGCTGCGCCGACTGCGCGAGGTGATGTCCGAGTCGCGCTCGGCGCAGGAGCGGCTCGACCGTCTCGTGGCGGTGATCGCGCAGAACATGGTGGCCGAGGTCTGCTCGGTCTATGTGATGCGTGCCGACAATGTCCTCGAACTCTTCGCCACCGAGGGCCTCAACCGCGAGGCTGTCCACCGCACCACCATGCGCCCGGGTGAAGGTCTCGTCGGCCTGATTGCCCGCGAAGCCGAGCCACTTGCCCTGTCGGATGCGCAGTCGCATCCCTCCTTCTCCTACAAGCCGGAGACGGGGGAAGAGGTCTATCACTCCTTCCTCGGCGTGCCGATCCTGCGGGTCGGCAATACGCTCGGCGTCCTCGTGGTGCAGAACCGCACCTACCGCACCTATGAGGAAGAGGAGATCGAGGCCCTCCAGACGACGGCGCTCGTGCTGGCCGAGATGATCGCCTCGGGCGAGATCCAGGCAACGGCCGATCCCGGCGCGGTCATCGCCGTGCGCCGTCCCATGCACCAGACGGGCGTGGCCCTGTCGGACGGGATCGGGCTTGGACACGCCGTGCTGCACCAGCCGCGTGTCGTCATCAAGAACCTGATCGCCGAGGATGTGAACGCCGAGGTTCACAGGCTCGAGGCTGCGATCGGCGAGGTGCGTGCTTCCGTCGACCGGCTGCTCGAGCGTGGAGATGTCGCCCATCACGGCGAGCATCGCGACGTGCTCGAGACCGTCCGCATGTTCGCCAACGACCAGGGCTGGTTCCGCCGGATCCGCGACGCGATCCTGTCGGGCCTGACCGCCGAGGCCGCGGTCGAACGCGTCCAGTCCGACAACCGCGCCAAGCTCCTGCGCCAGACCGACCCCTATCTGCGCGAGCGGCTGCACGATCTCGACGACCTCGCCCACCGCGTCCTGCAGGCCCTGTCGGGCCGGACGCCCGGCGCGGTTCGCGGGCAGATGCCGGAAAACGCAATCCTCGTGGCCCGCGCCATGGGGCCCGCCGCGCTGCTCGACTACGATCGCTCGCGCTTGCGCGGCCTTGTGCTGGAGGAAGGCGGCCCCAGCAGCCACATCGCCATCGTGGCGCGCGCGATGGGCATCCCGACTGTCAGCGAGATCCCGAAC
Source organism: Beijerinckiaceae bacterium (assembly GCA_044368425.1). Taxonomy (GTDB): domain Bacteria; phylum Pseudomonadota; class Alphaproteobacteria; order Rhizobiales; family Beijerinckiaceae; genus JBIPLL01. The sequence goes on along the minus strand of JBIPLL010000076.1, from coordinate 4,331 downwards.
ATCACGGGACTCGTGGAGGCGGACGACGCGCTCATCGTGGACGGCTCGAACGGGGAGGTACAGATCCGCCCCCCGGCCGATATCGAGGCCGCCTATGCGCAAAAGGCGAAGATGCGCGCCCGCCGGCAGGAGCAATATCGCGCGCTGCGCAACGTGCCCTGCATCAGCCGCGACGGCGAGGAGATCGCACTCGCCATCAATGCGGGCCTCGTGGTCGATCTGCCCCATCTCTCCGAGGTCGGCGCCGATGGTGTCGGCCTGTTCCGCACCGAATTGCAGTTCATGATCGGCGCGCGCCTGCCCACGACCGCCGAACAGCAGCAGCTCTACGAGCAGGTTCTGGCCGCCGCCGGCGACAAGGCCGTGACCTTCCGCACCCTCGACATCGGCGGCGACAAGAAGCTGCCCTATATGGACATTGTCGAGGAGGAGAACCCGGCGCTGGGCTGGCGCGCGCTGCGCATCGGGCTCGACAGGCCCGGGCTGATGCGCTCGCAATTGCGCGCCCTGCTCAAGGCAGGCGCGGGCCGGGACCTGCGCATCATGTTCCCGATGGTCGGGGCGCTGAGCGAATTCGAGGAGGCGAAGGCCATTGTCGGCCGGGAGGTCGCCCATCTTGAGCGCCATGGCTATGTCGTTCCGCGCAGCCTGAAGCTTGGCGTGATGGTCGAGATCCCGTCGCTGATCCACCAGATCGACGAGGTTGCCTCCAATGTCGATTTCCTCTCCGTAGGCTCCAACGACCTGATGCAATATCTCTTTGCGGTCGACCGGGAGAACCGGCGCGTGGCAAACCGCTTCGACACGCTCTCGCCCGCCTTCCTGCGTGCGCTCAAGGAGATCGTGGACGGGGCCAACCGCCACAATTGCCCGGTCACGCTCTGCGGAGAGATGGGCGGCAAGCCGCTGGAGGCGCTGGCGCTGGTCGGGATCGGCTTCCGCGCGCTCTCGATGTCGCCGGCATCCGTCGGCCCGATCAAGGCCATGCTGCTCCAGACCGATATCGGCGCGGTCGCGGCCCTGCTCGAACATCTGATGCGCCGCGAGGGCGCGGCGCGCTCCCTGCGCCCGCAACTGGCCGAGTTCGTGTCCCGCAACGCGATCCCGATCTGACGATGAGCGATACAGTCCTGCTGCCCCGCGAGCGCCTTGAGGCGATCCGCGAGCGCCACGCCCTGATCGAGGCGCAGCTGGCCCATGGCGGCACCGACCCGCAGGTCCAGGTGGCCCTGTCGCGCGAGCTGTCCGAACTCGAGCCCGTCGTGGCCGCTTTGGGCGAGTTGCGCCGTTGCGAGGACGAGATCGCCGGCATCGAGACGATGATCGCCGATCCCGGAACCGATGCCGACCTGCGCGACATGGCGCAGGAGGAGCGGCCCGCTGCGCTGGCCCGGCGCGACAGTCTCGCCCATGCCTTGCGGCTGATGCTGTTGCCGCGCGATGCCGCCGATGAGAAGAGCGCCATCCTTGAGGTCCGCGCCGGCACTGGCGGCGACGAGGCCGCGCTGTTCGCCGGCGACCTCTTCCGGATGTATGCGCGCCATGCCGACCGGCACGGCTGGCGCACCGAGATCCTGTCCGAGAGCCCGGGCGTCATGGGCGGCTACAAGGAGATCGTCGCCGAGATCAGCGGACGCGGCGTCTTCGCCAGGCTGAAATTCGAAAGCGGCGTCCATCGCGTGCAGCGCGTTCCGGCAACCGAAAGCTCGGGCCGCATTCACACATCTGCCGCGACAGTCGCCGTCCTGCCCGAGGCGCAGGAGGTCGACATCGCCATCGACGAGGCCGACCTGCGCATCGACACGATGCGGGCGCAGGGAGCCGGCGGCCAGCACGTCAACAAGACCGAATCGGCCGTGCGCATCACCCATGTTCCGACCGGCACGGTGGTGCTGGTCCAGGACGAGCGCTCGCAGCACAAGAACCGCGCCCGCGCCATGATGCTGCTGCGCAGCCGGCTCTACGACATGGAGCGCGAACGCGCCCAGGCGAGCCGCGCCGCCGACCGGCGCGCGCAGGTCGGATCAGGCGACCGCTCCGAGCGCATCCGTACATACAATTTCCCGCAGGGTCGCATCACCGATCACCGGATCAACCTGACGCTCTACAAGCTCGATCTCGCCATGGACGGCGATCTCGACGAGCTGATCGACGCACTCGTCACCGAGCATCAGGCCGCGCAGCTCGCGGCGCAGGGATGAGCGACGCCCTGCCCGCCTCCCGCGCCGCCGCACTCGCGCATCTGCGCGGGGCCATGCGCGAAGCCGGCCTGCCCGATGCGGACCGGGAGGCGCGCGCCCTCCTCCTCTCCGCCCTCGACCTCGCGCCCATCGATCTCGTACGCGATCCGCAGGCGCTGCTCGGGGCCGGCGAGCGCACCCGTCTCGCGGACTGGCTGCGACGCCGGCTCGCCGGCGAACCGCTCGGCCGCATCGCCGGCAGGCGTGAATTCTGGGGGCTGGACTTCGCCCTGTCGCAGGCGACGCTCGAGCCGCGCCCCGACAGCGAGACCCTGATCGAGGCCGCGCTCGGGCGCCTCGACGAGGGCGGACGGCGCCACGCGCCCTTGCGCATCCTCGACATCGGCACCGGAACCGGCTGCCTTCTGGCCGCGCTGCTGCGCGAATGCCCCGCCGCCTTCGGGATCGGAATCGACCTGTCCCGGCAGGCAGCGACGACGGCGCGGGATAATCTTGCCCGGCTTGGGCTGGGCGCGCGCGCCGCATTCCTCGTCGGCCGCTGGTGCGACGGTGTCGCCGGCTCCCTTGATGTCGTCATCTCCAACCCCCCTTACATACCCAGCGGCGATATTGCCGGTCTCGACATCGCCGTGCGCCGGCACGATCCCGCCCTTGCCCTCGACGGCGGAACGGACGGACTCGACGCCTATCGCGCGATTGTCGCCCGTCTGCCGGCCCTGCTGTCCCCGGAGGGTTTCGCGGTGCTCGAACTCGGGATCGGGCAAGCGCCCGAGGTCGCCGCACTCGCCACTGCGGCGGGCCTCACAGTGGAGCAAAAGCGCCGCGATCTCGGCGGCATCGAGCGTGCAATCGTTCTGTCACGTGGCTGAAAGGCCCTGCTGCGACGAATGACGGGTCAGCAGGATGCGATTTTTGCATCAAAGACCTTGGCGTAGTGCGCGAATGCCTATATTGTGCCTTGAGGAATCGGAATGATCGTCGCGCCTGACTACGCGCGGATGGCAAATAAAAGCCGTCCCCTCCGATCGAAAACGTTCCTGTATGATGGAAGGCATCGTGAGGCAGGCCGGCACCTGAGGTGCGGGACTCGGATCGACAGGCCGACCCAACACCCTGCGGCGGCAGGTCGATGGATTGAACGAGTGCGGATCCAACGTCCTTGAGCACATTTTCTGATCCAAAGCCTGCCACTGGACCGGTTTGGTCGATGCCGGCGCGTTCCGTCATGCGACGGGATTGCAGCGGAAGCGACGGGGTGCCGAAATGGATGCGATGGCCCTTGTGGCCACACCGTCCTCCCTGGCAAGGGTGGCGCGAACCGGCCCCCGACCGGTCGGACGCCGCAAAGGGGCGGATCTCGTCGACGGCGAGCCTCGCATAAGACATTCACCAGATGCCGGTCGGGCATCCACCGCGGCGAAGCGGCCGCTCACATCACGCCCCGAAAGAGCCGATGAGACCCAACCATCAGAACCGCCGTATCCGCGGGCGCAATCGCAAGGGTCCCAACCCGCTGTCGCGCAGCTACGAGTCCAACGGCCCGGACGTGAAGGTCCGTGGCACGGCACAGCATGTCGCCGAGAAATACGTGCAACTCGCGCGTGACGCGCAGTCTGCCGGCGACACGATCATGGCCGAGAATTATCTGCAGCATGGCGAGCATTATTTCCGCCTTGTGGCTGCGGCCTATGCCCAGCAGCAGCAGGCTTTCAGCGGCCAGCGCCCGGCCGACGACAGCGACGACGATTATGATGGCGAGGAGGAGACGGACCGCTTCGCGCCCTATCCGAATCCCAATGCCCCGCGTCAGGCTGCCGACGACGCAGCGGGCTTCGGGCCGCAGCCGGGCGTCGATGGCGAGGTTGCCGGCGAGCCTGCCGAGCGCCCCCCCTTCGAGAACCGGCGCGAACGCTTTGCCGAGCGTCCGCCTCGCTTCGAGCGCCCGGAGCGCCAGGGCGGCGAGCGCCAGAACGGTGACCGCCCGACTGGCGACCGTCCCGAACGTGGCCCTCGTCGCGAGCGTTTCCCGCGTCAGGACCGGCCCGGCTTCCAGGACAGGCCAGGCTTCCAGGATCGCGGAAACTTCCAGGACCGGCCTGCCTTCCAGGACAGGCCCTCTTTCCAGGAAAG
>JBIPLL010000517.1:0-2767 GCA_044368425.1 Beijerinckiaceae bacterium | reverse complement strand
TTACGGATTGCAAGACTCATTCGCATAACTCCAACGCATTACATATCCCCCTTTTTTGTATGTGCTGCGCCGTTAACATTATTCGTCCCGATTTCAGGTGTTTCAAGTCAAAAATGGGAGCTCCGATGGTCCGGTTGCCGCTCCGGGCGAATCCTGCGACCTCATCCTGCCTTCTGGCTTGGGCTCCGCTTCCGGGATGCAACCTTTGGCACCAGCACCGCGCCCTGTTCCCGATCCGGCCGATCTCGCCGCGCGCCTGCTGGCGGGCGACCGTGCGGCGCTGGCGCGTGCCATCACGCTGGCGGAATCCCGGCGCCCCGACCATCGCGTGGCGGCGCGCAGCCTGCTCGATATCGTGATGCCACGGACTGGCCGCGCGCTGCGCGTCGGCATTACGGGCGTGCCGGGCGTGGGCAAGTCGACGACCATCGATGCACTCGGCACCTTCCTCACCGGGCGCGGGCACAAGGTCGCGGTCATGGCGGTCGACCCGTCCTCGACGCGCAGCGGCGGTTCGATCCTCGGCGACAAGACGCGCATGGCCCGCCTCGCCTTCGACCCTGCCGCCTTCATCCGCCCGTCGCCCTCTGCGGGCACGCTGGGGGGTGTGGCGGCGCGCACGCGGGAGGCCATGCTGCTGTGCGAGGCGGCAGGCTTCGACGTGATCCTGGTCGAGACCGTCGGCGTCGGCCAGTCGGAAACGGCGGTGGCCGACCTCACCGACATCTTCATCGTGCTGATGCTGCCGGGTGCCGGCGACGAATTGCAGGGCATCAAGAAAGGCATCATCGAAATCGCCGACCTGATCGCCGTCAACAAGGCAGATGGCGAGAACCTGTCGCGCGCCCGCGCGGCGGCCGCCGAATATCGCGCCGCATTGCAGATCCTCGCCCCGCGCGACGCGGCCTGGACGCCACCGGTCGTGACCCTGTCGGGACTGACGGGCGAAGGGCTCGATGCGCTGTGGGAACAGGTCGAGCGGCATCGCGATATCCTGTCGGCAACAGGCGCCCGGCTCGCCCGCCGACGCGCGCAGGACGTGAAATGGATGTGGGCGATGATCGAGGATCGCCTGCGTGAACGCCTGACGCGCGATGCAGCCTTGCGCGACATGGTGCCCGCATTGGAAGCCCAGGTCCGCGACGGCATCCGGGCGCCGGGCGCAGCCGCCGACGAAATCCTCGCGCGGCTTGGCCTGTGAGCGGCGCAATGCGCCTCCTTCTGACCGGCTTCGGCCCCTTTCCGGGCGTGCCGCGCAATCCCAGCGCGAGACTGGCCGTGTCTCTCGCCACGGAGCCCCGCCTGCGATTGCTCGGAATCGAGGCGAAGGCACTGGTCTTGCCGACAACCTACGCCGCCATCGACTTGGCCCTCCTGCCCGCCCTCGCGCAGCATGGCCCCGGCCTTGTGCTGATGCTCGGGGTCGCGGCGCGCCGCCGCGCCCTGTCTATCGAGACGCGCGCAACCAACCGGGCCAGCCGCCTGATGCCGGATGCGAGCGGGCAGACGGGCCTTCGCCTGACGCTGGAACCCGACGGGCCGGCCGCCCGTCATCTGGCGCTGGCATCCACCCCGCTCCGGCGCATGGTGCAAGGTGTGCCGGCCCGTCTGTCACGCGATGCGGGTCGTTATCTCTGCAATGCCGCCTATTTCGCAGCACTCGGGCAGGCCGGCGGACGGACAGCGATCTTCGTGCACGTCCCGCTGCCGGAGCGTCCGGGGCGCCCGACGCTGGCCGCGATGCATCGGGCCTTGCTGCCGCTGATCGTCGGCGCCTTGCGGCAAGTACGAAGGTCGATGGCTGCGCGCCGTCAGGCCAGCGCGCCGGCTGGACGATAGCGGCCCACGGCGATCCCGTTCCAGTTGCGCAGGGTCGGGCGCGCCAGATCCATGACGGTCAGGGCCTGCTGGCCGTCGAGCCGCATCAGCCGCTCGATCAACGCCGCCATGGCAACCTCGGCAGCGCGCCCGGCTCCGTCGTCGATCTTCAGCGCCACGCCATAGCCAAGTTCTGGCAGGGCCGCGCAATAGACGCCTTCCGCCCCGACCTTGACAAAGGCGCGTTCGCGCATCGCTTCCATGAGCACCGTGTCGAAGCGGCCGGTGCCGGCCACCATGAAGGGCACCTCCGCCACGGCCTCGCGCAGCCGCCGTGCCGCCGTCGCCCGGACCGGCCCGAAACCGTGTCCGGTGCCGAACCGCGCAAAGCCCAGCGCCAGGGCTCGCAGCGGCACCGCATAGGCAGGGATCGAGCAGCCGTCGATGCCGCAATTCTCCGGCAGGTGCGGATCGCCCGTCGTTTCGATCAGGGCCGCACGCACCTCACGCTGGACGCGATGATCGGCAGCAATATAGCCGGCCGGGTCCTCGTCGAGCGCACAGGCGAGGCAGACGAAACCGGCATGTTTGCCGGAACAGTTGTTATGGAGGGCGCCCGGCTTTTGTCCTGCTGCGGCCAAGGCCCGCTGGGCCGAATCGCCCATCGGCCAGTGCCCGCCGCATTCGAGCGCACCTTCGCCATGTCCGGTCCTGGCAAGCATGGATGCCGCCGTTTCCGCATGGGCCGGTTCCCCGGAATGCGACGCACAGGCCAGAGCGAGTTGCGCAGCCGTGAGGCTGAACCGGTCGGCGGCCCCGCTCTCGATCAATGGCAGCGCCTGCAATGCCTTGACGGCCGAGCGTGGAAAGATCGGCCGGTCGATGTCGCCAAGCGCGAGCACGACGGCGCCGTCGGCATCGAGCACGGCAACAGAGCCGCGATGGACGG
>JBIPLL010000196.1:0-5730 GCA_044368425.1 Beijerinckiaceae bacterium | reverse complement strand
GACGCGTTCGCCACGCAGGACCTCGACAAGGACCGGGGAAGTGGATGAAAGTGCCTGCACGCGATCGTCCCGAACTGAAGCCAGCCGCTGAGGGAACCTGCTCGCGCACCTGCCGTCAATGGCGCAAAGCCCGTTCCCATTCTCGCATCCGGCGGCATGGCAAATGGACGGGCAGCTTTATGTCTTCAGCGTGAGACGGAGAATGACCTTGGACATCGATCCTCGGCTGGAGGCCGATTACGACAATCGCGCCCGCGTTCCGCAGCATCCCGAGATCTTTGCGCGCTGGCAGGCGGATGCCGCTGCCTATCGCAACCGGAATGGCGGTCTGCGGCGCGAACTCGACTGGAGCTATGGCGGCACGCCCCGTCAGGCTTGCGACCTGTTCCTCCCCGACCCGATGCCGCCAGGTCCACTCGCCGTGTTCATCCACGGCGGCTATTGGCGAGCGCTGGACCGCAAGAGCTTCAGCCATATGGCGGCAGGGCTCAACGAGCGGGGGATCGGCGTCGCGGTTGCGGGCTATGACCTGTGCCCGCAAGTCACCATCGCGGGCATCATCGAGCAGTTGCGGGAAGCCTGCACCGCCTTGTGGTGGCGCTTCCGCCGTCCGCTCGTGGTGATCGGTCATTCTGCCGGCGGCCACCTCGCGGCCTGTCTCGTGGCAACCGACTGGACGGGACGTGGCGCGACCCTGCCGACCCGGCTGGTCAAGGCCGCCTACAGCATTTCCGGCCTGTTCGATCTTGCACCATTGCGGGCAACCTCGCTCAACGCCGATCTGCGCCTGGGCCCGGGCGACCTGCCGCGCGTCAGCCCCGTCCTCTGGCAGCCGCCGGCAGCCGGATCTCTGGATGCGGTGGTCGGAGCGGAGGAAAGCGACGAGTTCCGCCGCCAGTCGCGCCTGATCTGCGAAACATGGGCCGGCGCCGGCATCGCGCTGCGTCATGGCGAGATCCCCCTCGCCAACCATTTCACCGTTCTCGATGCGCTGACACGAGGCGATTCGATGATGGTGGGGCGCATCGTCCAGCTCGCGAACACGCTTTGACTCGCCGGCCCGGCTCTCTATCTTCATCGCCGAAAGACGCCACAGGGCGTCGCAACCGGGACCGAGGGAAACGCGACATGACGATGGGAAAGATGGCGGGGGCACTCCTTGCCCTGCCGCTGATGGCTGGCCTGATGGCCGAACCAGCTCTGGCTCAGGCGAGCGGCAAGGTGCGCATCGGCGTGGTGACGACGCTGACCGGCCCTTCGGCGGTCCTCGGCCAGCACACGCGCGACGGTTTCGAGCTGGGGGTGCGCCAGCGCGGCGGCAAGCTCGGCGGGCTCGAGACCGAAATCATCGTCATCGATGACGAGCTCAAGCCGGATGTGGCCGTGACCAAGGTCCGCACATTGCTCGAGCGCGACAAGGTCGATTTCGTCGTCGGCGTCGTGTTCTCCAACGTGCTGATGGCGGTCCACAAGCCCATCGTCGACAGCCAGACCTATTTCATCGGCACCAATGCCGGCCCCTCTCCGGCCGCGGGGCGTGCCTGCAGCCCGTATTTCTTCTCGACCGCCTACCAGAACGACCAGAACCACGAGGTGCTGGGCCAGCACGCGCAGGATTCCGGCTACAAGCGCGTCGTCCTGATCGCGCCGAACTACCAGGCCGGCAAGGACTCGCTCGCCGGCTTCAAGCGCTACTTCAAGGGTGAGGTCGCAGACGAGATCTACACGCAGCTCGGCCAGCTCGACTTCTCGGCGGAACTGACCAAGATTGCTGCCGCCAAGCCGGACGCCGTGTTCACCTTCATGCCCGGCGGCATGGGCGTGAACCTCGTCAAGCAGTGGCGCCAGGCGGGCCTGACGCCGCCGCTGCTGTCGGCCTTCACAGTCGACGAGACCAGCCTGCCCGCAACGGGCGAGGCCGCGCTCGGCCTGCTCACCGGCGCGCAATGGGCGCCCGGCATGGACAATCCGGCCTCGAAGGCCTTCGTCCAGGCGTTCGAAGCGCAGTATAGCTATGTGCCAGCCATGTATGCGGCCAATGCCTTCGACGCCGCCGCACTGATCGATTCGGCCATCAAGGCGGCCGGCGGGCTCGACAAGGCCAAGCTGGGCCCGGCCCTGAAGGCAGCGAAGTTCGAGTCGGTGCGCGGCGCCTTTGCCTTCAACACCAACCAGTTTCCGATCCAGGACTTCATCCTCGCCCGCGTCGAGAAGCGCGCGGACGGCAAGTTCCAGACGGTTCCGGTCAAGACCGTGTTCAAGGCTTACGGGGACGCCTATGCCAAGGAATGCCCGATGAAATAAGCGCATTGACGCTTGTCATCAGATGGCGCGCGACCCGACGGTCGCGCGCCATCGCCGTGATGTGACCACGACGCAGGCCCCCCTCCATGACCACGACGCTTCTGCTCGTGCAGGTTCTCAACGGCCTGCAACTCGGCGTGCTGCTGTTTCTGGTGGCGGCGGGGCTGACGCTTGTCTTCGGCGTCATGGACTTCATCAATCTCGCCCATGGCGTTCAGTACATGGTGGGCGCCTATCTCGCGGCGGTCTTCGCGCGCCTGACCGGCGATCCGCTGATCGGCCTTCTCCTCGTGCTGCCCGGCGCGCTGCTCATCGGGCTCTTGCTGGAGGCCCTCGTCTTTCGCCCGCTCTACCGGCGCGATCACCTCACGCAGGTTCTGGCCACGTTCGGCGTCATCCTGTTTGCCAATGAGGGCGTGAAAATCCTCTTCGGGCCCGCCCCCCTGTCCGTCCCGGTCCCCGACATGCTGTCGGGCTCGATCCGCATCATGGAGGGGCTGGTATTCCCGGTCTACCGGCTGGCTGTCATCGCGGCGGGCCTTGGCGTGGCGCTGCTTCTGGCCTGGCTGGTGAACGGCACCCGCGCCGGCATGCTGGTGCGCGCCTCGGCGACCAACGCGCCGATGGCGGCAGCACTCGGTGTCGACGTGAAGCGCCTGTTCATGGCGGTGGCGGGCGTGGGCGCCATGCTGGCAGGATTTGCCGGCGCCATGGCGGCGCCCATCCTGTCGGTCGAGGCGGGCATGGGCGACGGCGTGCTGATCCTCGCCTTCGTGGTCATCGTCATTGGCGGAATCGGGTCGATCAAGGGAGCCTTCGCCGGCGCGCTCCTGGTGGGCCTTGTCGATACGCTGGGCCGCTCTTTCGCCACCGACCTGTTCAAGCTCGTCCTGGCGGCACCGACGGCCAACAAGGTCGGGCCGGCCTTCGCCGCCATGGCGATCTATCTGCTCATGGCGGGCATTCTCGTGCTGCGTCCGGGCGGCCTGTTCCCGGCGCCGGGGCGCGCGGCATGATGCGCCCTTCACAGGCCGAACGTCGCGCCCCGGATCCTGGTCATGCCGATCCACGCCCGATCTGGCGCATCGCCCGGGAGCGGCGGCTGGATATTGTCGCGATCGGCGTGCTCGTGCTGCTTCTTGCCCTGCCGGTGATCGCCCATGCCGTCGGCCAGCCCTGGCTGATGACGCTGATGGGCCGCGCGCTGGTTTTCGCCGTCGCCGCGCTGGCTCTCGATCTCGTACTTGGCGTTGGCGGGCTCGTCAGCTTCGGCCATGCCGCCTTCCTCGGCATCGGCGGCTACGCCACGGGCATCGCCATCACGCACGGCCTCGACGAGGGCTTGCTGGTCCTGCCGCTTGTCATGGGCGCAGGCGCTGTCTTCGCATTCGTCACGGGCGCACTCGCGGTCCGCACGCGGGGCGTCGCCTTCATCATGATCACGCTGGCTTTCGCCCAGATGGCGTTCTTTCTCGCCCAGTCGCTGTCGGCCTATGGCGGGGATGACGGCCTGACCATCTACGGGCGCCTCCAGATTGCAGGCATCGATCTTGTGAAGGGCGAAACCGCCTTCTACCTTGCGGCGCTGGCGGTTCTGGTCGCCGCCTTCGTCGTGGCCCGTCATGTGACACGTTCGCCCGCCGGCCGGGCGCTGGCAGCCGCGCGCGACAATCCCCAGCGTCTCGCCAGCCTCGGCTATGATGTCGCCCGGCTTCAGGTCAGGTTCTATACGCTGTCGGGCGCGCTTTCGGCGCTGGCAGGTTGCCTGCTTGCCACCCAGACCGAATTCGTCAGCCCCGCCTATATGAGCTGGCAGCGCTCCGGTGAGCTGATCGCGATGGTGGTCCTTGGCGGCATGGGCACGTTGATCGGTCCGGTTGTCGGAGCGCTCGCCCTGATCCTCGCCGAGGACCTGCTGACCCATGTCACGCAGCACTGGAAGGCGATCCTTGGCCCGCTCGTGGTGCTGGTGGCGCTTCATGCGCGCGGCGGCCTTGTCGGCCTGATGATGCGACGCCCCGGCGACGGGGGCGGATCATGACCCTGCGACCCCCAGCCCCGGTTCTCGCGCTCGAAGGGCTGTCGAAGTCATACGGCGCACTGGCCGTCACGGTCGATGTCTCGCTCGATGTGCGGGCGGGCGAGATCCATGCGCTGATCGGCCCGAATGGCGCAGGCAAGACGACATTGGTCGGCCAGGTCGCAGGTACGATCGTGCCTGATCGCGGACATATCCGTTTCGCCGGTGCCGACATCACCCGTCGTCCCGCAGCCTGGCGGGCGCGGGCCGGCCTTGCCCGCTCGTTCCAGATCACCAGCCTGATCGACGGCCTCTCGGCGGGCGAGATGGTCGACCTGGCCTTGCGCGGCGTACGCGGCACCGGCACGCGTCTTTGGCGCCGCCCGGCGGAGGAAGCGAGCCACGCGGTGCGCACCACAGCGGTGCTGGAGCGCGTCGGGCTGGGCCCACGGCGCGACCACCCGGTCTCAAGCCTCTCGCACGGCGAGCGCCGCCTGCTCGACATCGCGCTTGCGATGGCGCTCGAGCCACGCCTGCTCGTCCTCGACGAACCGCTTGCCGGGACCGGCCCGGACGAGGCCGCGCGCCTCGTCGAGCTGATCGCCGGGCTGAAGCGCGAGGCGGCAATCCTGCTGGTCGAGCACGACATGAGCGCCGTCTTCACGCTGGCCGACCGGATCAGCGTGCTGGTCGAGGGGCGCCTGATCGCCTCGGGCTCCGCCGACATCATCCGGGCCGACCCGGCGGTGCAGGCAGCCTATCTGGGGAGCGAGTGATGCAAGCCACTCCCTCTCCCTTGCTCGACGTGACGGGTCTCGAGGCCGGCTATGGCAGCGCACAGGTCCTGTTCGGCATCGACCTGCACATCGGAGCGGGCGAGGTCGTGACCCTGATGGGCCGCAACGGCATGGGCAAGACGACGACGGTCAAGGCAATCATGGGGCTCCTGCCGCCGCGCGCCGGGCAGGTCCGCATTGACGGGCGCAACATGGCGGGCGAGACGCCCACCCGCATCGCTCGCCAGGGAATAGGCCTCGTGCCCGAGGGGCGGCAGGTCTTCCCGACGCTCGATGTCGAGGAGAACCTGGTCGCCACCGCCGCCAATCGTGGCCCCGGCGCGCCGCGCTGGACGCTGGAGCGGGTCTATGCCCTCTTCCCCCGCCTGAAGGAGCGGCGTCGTCATCCCGGCAGCCTGCTGTCAGGCGGCGAGCAGCAGATGCTCGCCATCGGGCGTGCGCTCATGACCAATCCGCGGCTGCTGATCCTGGACGAGGCAACCGAAGGTCTGGCACCGCTCATCCGTGCCGAGATCTGGCAATGCCTCGCCATGCTGAAGAGCGAGGGCGAGGCGATCCTGCTCATCGACAAGCATGTGGATGCGCTCGCCCGGCTTGCCGACCGCCATT
>JBIPLL010000075.1:0-8516 GCA_044368425.1 Beijerinckiaceae bacterium | reverse complement strand
GTCCGTACGCGCGCGTCTTCTGGCGCTCATGGCCATCATCGTCCTGCCGGTCGCTGTCCTCAGTCTTGTTCTGGCCTCGACGACCTATCGGTCGGTGGTGGACCGGATCGAGGCATCACAGATCCAGACAGCATCGAACTACGCGGCACGGGCGCGGATCTGGTTCCGCGGCGTGCTGCGCACGCTGGTGACCGGCGCGGCCAGCATCGATCGCGAAGTCGGCGATGCCGGCGCCTGTCAGCGCATCGCCGATGCAATCCTGATCAGCGTCGAGGGCTTTCGCGCGGTATCATTCTCCTTTCGCGGCGTGCCGGTGCCAGCGGGCGCAAGCTGCGTTGCCTCGCGCGTTGCGGGTGTGGATGGCCCCGTCATGGCGGCACTGGCGCAGGAGCAGCGCGGCCTGCCGCAGGTCCAGCTCTGGGGCGGGCCGCCTCTGGCAGATGCCCGTTACGACGCGCAGGTGATTGGCGGAGCGCTCCAGCTGATCGTTCACGCCCGCAACTACGCGGCGAGCGGCGAAGGCTGGGAGGCTCTCGTCCTCGCTGATCCGGCATTGCTGGATCATGCGTTCGAGATCGGCACTTCGGAAACCGGGATGGTGGTTGCGCTCGTCGAGGCGGGAGGCAACGTGATCGTCTCCCGCGGTGTGCCGGAATTCGACCGCTCGTGGTTGCCGCGCGACGAGATCGTCCCGCGGCAGGGCCAGCGCTTCGAGACCGCGGCAACGGACGGCAGCCTCCATGCCTATGCGGGCCAGATGGTATCGCAGCCGGATCTCTACGTGCTGGCGCGCTTCGACGACACGGCAAGCCGCGCGGCGCGCCTGCAGTTCTTCATGCTCTGGCTCACCCCGCTGACCATGCTCGGCCTCCTGTTCGTCAGCTATGCCTGGGCGATCCAGAACCATGTGGTCAGGGGCATCACCGGCATCGAGGAAGCTGCCCGCCGCCTGCGAGCCGAGCCGGATGCGGACATCGCGGCACCGACCGACCCGGCCTTGCCCCATGACATCCGCTCGGTCGCCCAGTCCTTCAACGCGATGGTCGGCAGCGCACGCGCCCGTGAAGAGCAGCTTGCCGCGACACTTAAGGAAAACCGCTTCCTGATGCGCGAGCTGCACCACCGGGTGAAGAACAGTCTTCAGGTCATCCAGAGCTATCTGGCCTTGTCGCGTCGCCAGGATCATGACGCGGCCCAGGCATCGCTGGCCGAGACCGAGGCCCGCGTCCAGGTTCTGTCGACCGCGTACCGTCTTGCCTTGACCGATTCGGGCATGCGGCCAGTTCCCGTCAGTCCCCTGGCCGAGGAGATCGTCGGCAAGCTGATCGCGACGGTCCGCCACCCCCAACAGAACATCGCCCTCGCCCTGGCAAGCGACGCAAGCCTCGTCGTCGATCGCGTGATCCCGCTCGGCCTGGCACTGGTCGAGGGGGTGATCGCCGGGCTCAAGGCCGGCGGAGCGACACAGGTTACCGTCAGGCTCGGAGAGCTTGACGACGGGAGGACGGAACTGCGCATCACGACGGACGGGCAGGTGGCCACGATCCCGGCCCCGGTCCGGATCATGAAGGGCCTCGCCATGCAACTCGAGGCCAGCCCCCAGCCAAACGGGCCCGGCGATGTCATGCGCTGGCGCTTTGCAGCCTGAACCGGCCGACTGCAGGCGGCGTTCAGCAGTCAGGACGCGCCCGGCTCTGAAGCCGGACGCTCCGACGCTCCACTTCAATGGTGATCGGGAGGCTACCTGACAACGCCTGGCGCCAGCAGTGCGGCAATCCGGCGGTGATCGGCCCGCGGACCGGTTTGGCGGCTCGCAGCCCGGCCCAGAGGATGCTCGCGTGCCATGGTGGCGAAGAACCCAAGCCCCGCATTGGAGTGGAATGGAACGTCGTTCAGGAGACCAAGATCGACGGGCTGCGGTCGACCGCTCGTGAGCGCCGCGATGTCGGCCTCGATCGATTGTCCGATGCCGAGGTCGCGTGCGAGCAGGTTCCAGGTACCGAGCGGCAGGATGCCGACCCTGCCGTCGATCTCGCGCAGGACCGGCAGCAGCCCCGTGACTGCGCCGTCGCCACCGGCGATGACGAGGAGGTCGGGATTGTCGCGGCCCGCGTCGCATCGGGCCTGAACGCCTTCGGGACACACCGGGCACATGCGGAACTCGCGACGGGCCATGGTGTTGAGACTACGAGGCCTTTTCCGTGTCCCGGAAAACGGCCGCTCAGAGAGTGTCATGCCCGACCAAGACAGCCACGGCAAGAATCCCCGCCAAGCTCCCCACCAGGCCCCCCGGCGCCAGGCCTCCCGCCAGGCCATGTCGCAGAACCTGGCGACCATGGTGCTTTCGGCCGGGCTGGTCAGTCTGCTTGCATTTTCCCTCGCCAAAACCCGGCCGGTGCACGGCGTCCCGAATGGCATGGATCAGGCTTCGGCTGATTCGTTCGCCGGCCGGAAAGCCGCCTCCCGGCCCTTCGAGACAGGAGACCTCCCATGACCATTGCAAACCTTCGTTCCGCCCGGCAGCTGCTTGCCTGTGCCGTGCTGGCAGGCGGCCTTGCCGCGTGCCAGAGCGATTCCCAGTCGGACCGGGCCGTGACGGGCGGCCTCATTGGCGCTGGAGCCGGCGCGGTGGTCGGTGCGGCGACGACCGGCCGTGCGGGCGGCGCACTTGCCGGTGCAGCCATCGGCGGTGCCGGCGGTGCCTTGCTGGGGGCGGCGACGACACCCGAGCGGCGCGGATGGCGAAGGGGCGAATGGCAAGGGGGCGGATGGCAAGGGGGCGGATGGTGCGACGGCTACGATTCCTACGGGGAGCCGGTCTCATATCGCTGCTGACCGTCCAAGCGGCGGACGACGACGGGAGCAGGATTTGTGTCTGCTCCCGTCCTTCCATCGGTCATCCGCGACCGGGGTCGTAATGACGGTCAGCCCTGGTCGCGGCGCTGCCAATGGGCGCGGCACGCGACGACCACCCGGCCGTGCGACGCGCCTCTGTCGATCCAGACTGTGCAGTCCTGCGGGCGCACGAGGCTGGTGATGAGAACGGACAAGACCTCCGGGCAAGTGCCCAGGGCGCCCATGATCAGGTGATCCCTGACCGGCGATGCCCCCTCCATCGGTCGGGCTATGCGACAAGACGAACTGTCGATCGGAAATGACATGTTTTGCCTGAGGCGGAACCCCTGCGGCACATGATCAGTCGGACGACCGCCGACGCAGATAGCGCGTCGCCAGCGCGGCCGCGACGACGACACCGGCAAGTGCAAGGGTACCCATCCGCCCCGGACCACCGACGAGCCTGGCGATGACCGGAGACGCCATGAGCGCCTGCGCACTGAGGGAAGGCGGATCGGATCGGCGCGCCTTGGCCCTTCTGGCCATGATCAGCGCAATGACGACCACGATCAGAAGGCCTGCCGCGATGATCCAGGCGGACAGGTAGGGTGCGCACATCGTGCTGAGCCAGCCATGCAGGCCGACCAGGGCGAAGACGAGGGCCACGAGCCCCACGATCGCGGCAACCGCAATATAGGCGAGCGACCGGATCTGCCGGCGCATGGCTGCGCCGGCTTCATTCGCCATGAGGAGGGAGAGGCCGCCCCACATGATGTCAGCGCGACATCAGGAGGCCGACAAAGGCACCCACCGCGGCAGCGATGCCGAGCGCGCGATAGGGGCGATGCTGAAGCTCCTGTCCGATCAGCCGCTGCAGTTCGCTCACCTGATCCTTGGCAGCCCCGACCATCACATCGGTATCGACGCCGACAGATTTCAGTTTCTGCGAAACGTTCTGGGCCATCTCGCTGGCGCTGCGGGAGAGATCGTCGCTTCCGGAGCTGCCGCTTGCGGAACCGCGGCCCATATCCCTTGATGAAGTCGATTCCCCGTTCTTGGGATCGCCCATGCTCGAATTGGTGTTGTCGTCGTCGTTGCTGCCTGGAAAACGGGTCGGGCCGGACATCGGATACTCCTTGGTTGGTATGGGCAATTGCATCGCCATGAGGGCACCTGCCGCCGGACCTGCTGGTCCGCCGCCGGGATTGCGTCGATGGGATGGAGCCGGTGGCCGCGACTGACTGACGGAGCGACCGGCGAAAGCCTGCATGGAAAACGCTGGAACGGGTCACCGGTTCCACGATTGCGGCACACAGGCCGCGCCGCGCCGATCTGCGCTCACGAGGGTGCCAGCGCGCGTCGCCCGGGGGAGGCGAGCGGGTCCGGGCCCTCGAGTTCGTCCTGCGTCGCCTCGATCGCGGCCTCGACCTCGGCAACCGCCGCGTCGGGGGTCTCCTCAGGTGCCTTGCGATAGGCGATCACCACATCTGTCGCCACGCTCATCACAAGAAGAATGGGCGTCGACAGGATCGCGCCGAGCGGACCCCAGAGCCACAGCCAGAAGATGAACGACATGAAGACGAGGAAGGGCGAGACCGTCAGGCGGCGCCCGACCGCCACCGGGGTCACGATGTTGGCTTCCAGCAGATGGACGACGAGATAGGCGGCCGCCGGCCAGAATGCCCACAGGAACGGGCTGTCAGCCATCAGCCCGGCCCCCACCATGAGCGCGGTCATGATCATCGGCCCGATGAAGGCGATATAGTTGAGGATGAAGGCGCCAACGCCCCAGAAGAGCGGAACCGGCCATCCGGCGAGCCAGGCGACAAGGCCAGTGATCAGGCCCATTCCGGCATTGATCAAGGTGACGGTGCCGAAATAGGCGGAGATCTTCAGCTCGATATCGTGGAAGAAGCGCCCCGCCGAGCGGCGCGCATGGCGTCCGAGGCAGAGTCTGAGGACGCGAGCCTTGAGGTAGCGCCGCGTGGCCAGATAGAAATAGACCGTGGCGATAAAGATCAGCAGTCCGCCGGCGAAGGTCGACGAATTGAGGGCCAGATCGACCAGCGGACTGCCGTCGGTAACCGTCACCTTGGGTGGCGCATCGGGGCTCAGGCTGCCGCCTCCCAGCCCGGCCGTGAGCTTTTCAAGCTGATGCAGTTGCAGGAAAAGGCCGTTCAGCTTGTTGCGCAGGGCGCCGACAATATCCGGAAGGCGGTCGAACCAGAGCGCGAGCGGAGTGGCCAGAACCGTTGCGAGGGCCATGAAGGACAGGATTCCGGCCAGAACCAGCGCCGCAGCAGCAACGCCCTGCGGCATGCCCAACCGTGCAAGCCGGTCAACCGAGGGCCCGAGCACGAGCCCGAGGATGATCCCGGCCACGAGCGGCAGAGCGATGACCTTGGTCAGCCAGAGCACGGCGAACAGGTGCACGAGGAAGACCCCCACCAGCGCATAGCGCAGGACAAGGTCATGCTCGTGCTCGCTGAGTTCCGTGGTGTCGTCCGGCTCGACCGGTTCCGGCTCCCGGCGATTGAAGAGGGACAGGAGCGGCTGCGGTATCATCAGGCGCATCCTCTCGTCGGCGGAGCCGGCAGTTCGGGCGGCAGGCGGGATTGCCACCGGGAAATCCGGGCCAGGAACGGCTGGCGGCACCCCCGCGGCTGCCGAAAGGACCGGCATCCGGTTTCCCGATATCGGTTCCCTCGAACGCAGCGTCAGCCATCAGCCGATCGCCGTCCGGCGCCGGATCCTGCCCCATGTCAGCCGCGCCGCCATGGATGAATGCGGTCGGAAAACAGCCGGATCAGCGGGTGAGCGGCTCGTTCTCGATAACGAAATCGTCTGCCGATTGTTCCGCATGGAGGGACATCGACGGGAACAGCACGCCCGCCGCCTCGTTGATCCATGCGCCTTTGTACTGTGACCGGCGCCGGGATCGTTTGTCACGGAACTTCAGGCGCTCCGGCAAGTTGCATGCGGAGCCACAAGAATCGGATTTTTTACTTCAGATATAAGGGAGAAAGTCATGACGCGTCTGCTCATGACGGGTGCCGCACTGGTGCTCGGAACCGGCCTCGCCTTCGCCCAGACAACCGCACCTGTCCCAAACCCTGTGCCTCAGGCACCGGGCATGGCCCCCAATACAGCTCCGATGCCCACGCAGCGTCCCGCCACGCCAGGTGTACAGGGGCAGGGAACGGGTTCGCAGGGGCAAGCCGTTCAGGGGCAGCCATCCCCCGGACCGCTTCCGGGAGCCAACAGCTTCACGCAGAACCAGGCGCAGGAGCGCATCGAGAAAAGCGGCTTCGGCAACGTTACCGGGCTGCGCAAGGACGATAACGGCATCTGGCGCGGGATGGCCACGCGCAACGGCGCGCAGGTTCCCGTCGCCGTCGACTACCAGGGCAACGTCTTCCAGCAGTGACAACCCGGCGCTTCCGGCCTGCCCGGCAGCGCAGTCCCCATTTT
Organism: Beijerinckiaceae bacterium; assembly: GCA_044368425.1. Lineage (GTDB taxonomy): Bacteria > Pseudomonadota > Alphaproteobacteria > Rhizobiales > Beijerinckiaceae > JBIPLL01. The sequence continues at coordinate 2,210 of JBIPLL010000075.1, read as the reverse complement.
CAGGAGGTCGACATGGCCAAAGCAATCACCCGGATCTATGACCACTTCACCGACGCCCGCACCGTTGTGCAGGGCTTGAAATCGGCTGGCATCAGCGATGACACCATCAGCGTGATGGTGGCCGACGACCATCCGGAAGCGGATGATCTTGACACCTTGCGCACGAGCGACATCCAGACGGGAACCGCCACGGGCGCGGGCATCGGTGGTGCGCTCGGCGGCGGCGCAGGGCTCCTCGCTGGCCTGGGCATGATGGCTATTCCGGGCCTCGGTCCCGTTGTCGCGGCCGGTTGGCTTGCATCGACGGCCGCGGGCGCTGTCGCCGGTGCCGTGGCCGGTGCGGCTGCGGGCGGCATCGTCGATGCGTTGACCGATTCCGGCGTGCCGAATGACGAGGCTCAGGCCTATGCGGAGGCTGTACGGCGCGGCGCCATTCTGGTCAGCGTTCGCCCGGGCGAGGCCGATGAGGATCGCGTGCGGTCGATCATGGACATGCACCGCCCGGCGGACCTCGCTCAGCGGCGCGAGACGTGGCGTGGCGAGGGCTGGACCGGCTACAACGGCGAGGCTCCCCTCGACCGGAAGGAAATGGCCGCCGAGCGCGACCGCTGGACGCGACGCGGTCCCGCAGGCGAGAGCGCGGGAGCCGGCAAGGCATCGACAGGCGTGATCGCGACAGGGATGGGAACTGCAGCGGCCGGCAACACGGTCGGGCTGGGTGCAGGCACGGGTCTGGCTGGCCCCGGCGCGGCCGAAACGGGCACGACAGCTCGTCCGGGCGCGGGCATCACCGGCAGCCGTCAGCTGCCCTGACCGGAACATTCGACTTGACCGAACGTTGGCATGAACGGACCACGCAATTGAAAGGACATCCCATGGGTAGCACCACCGACAAGATGAAGGGCATGGCGAACGAGGCCATGGGCAACGTCAAGCAGGGCGCCGGGAAGATGCTGGACGATCCGGAGCTTCAGGCGAAGGGTATTCTCCAGGAGCGCAAGGGCGAGGCCCAGCAGCTCAAGGGCGACGTCAAGGACGCGACCAAGAAGGTTGTCGATCGCATCTGATCGCGACAGCTTGTGCGAGAAAGACGGCCGGTGCACAGCGCCGGCCGTTTTTTCGTCTTCAAGAGGAGGCCAGCGATCCCCGGGAACTCGAACGATGCCCCCGCCGCGCGGGAGCCGCGGAGGCGGGGGCCGCGGCAAAACTGTCGCGGGCGGCCTTGTGCCAGCGCCTCACCGCCTTCACGATGAAGCCACCGCCGAGCAACTGGCGCCATGGTCCCGGGCCCGACAGGGCATCAACCATGGCCTGGCCGGCCCCCTGCGGAAAATCGGGCCGCACTGGCCCCCCTGCCCGCTTGCGGAAGGCAATCGTGGTGCTTTCCGGGGTCAGGCGCGGGTCGGGCTCGAGGCCGGCGATGAGCCCCGCCCAGAGCAGGGTCTGCGGCGTGAAATTGTGGACATGGGCGAAATGCAGGCGCTCGAACGTCGCGCGATTGCCGGCCAGAACGTTGGGAACCGAGACATAGAGCACCCCGTCGGGCTTCAGCCATGTGGCGAGCTTGCACAGCGCCTCGACGGGTTGCCGCAGATGTTCGAGCACATGGTGCGCGCTGATCAGGTCGAAGGCGCCTCCCGGCAGGTCGACCTCCTGCCAGCCCGCATCGATCACGTCGACATGATGGGAGCTGCGGGCATGGGCGGCATAGTCGCGACCAGGCTCGAGGCCGAGCACGCGCTGGCCGGCCGCCTGCGCGGCTGCGAGAAACTCGCCCGAACCGGATCCGAAATCGAGCAGACTGCCTCCGGGCTTCATCACAGGGGCGAGCCATGCCAGCCGTTGCATCGCCTCGCGCGCTGCGCGTACACGATGAAATTTCGGGGGCGTCTTGCCGCTGAACTGGTAATCGAACCGGTATCCATGCGCATAATAGGATGCGAGCTCGGCATCGCTCGGCATCGGGTCGGTGCGCACGAGACCGCAGGTCGTGCAGGCAACGCTCATGAGGGGCTTCAGCCGACGGTCGTGCCGGCAGACCGTGAGGCGGCCCAAATCCCCGCACAGGTCGCAGGCAACGCTCTCGCCGGCATAGTCATAGGGCACGAAGGGGATGAAATTGACGGCCGTGCTCAACAGATGACGCATCGCGAACCCCCGAACTCGGGCGCGGGACGACCTGCGCCATACTCGCTTTATCTGTCCAGCCT
>JBIPLL010000117.1:0-7199 GCA_044368425.1 Beijerinckiaceae bacterium | reverse complement strand
CTTTCTATGCCGAGATGGCGGCGCAGCAGGGGCTCGTGACGCTGATTACCTCGCATACGGCGCCCTGGGTGGCGCCGGCCGGGGGGACGCAGGCCCGCTACGGCACCAATCCGATCTGCATCGGCGTGCCGTGCGGCGACAATCCGGTCATCTGGGATATCGGAACCTCGGCGCTCATCCATGCGCAGGCGACGCTGGCGGCGCGGCTGGGCCAGGAGCTGCCCGAGGGTTGCGCCTTCGATGCGCAGGGGCAGCCGACGCGCAATCCCGTGGCGGCGCTGGCCGGGGCCTTCGCGCCGTGGGGCGGACATCGCGGCTCCGGCCTTGGCATGATGATCCAGATCCTTGGCGGATTGACCGGGGCCGCCTTCGCGCCTGAGGGTCTTGCCGGCTTCGGCTTTCTCGTCATCGCGATGCGCGCCGACCTGTTCGGCGATGCGGCCGCCTTCGAGGCCGGGCTCTCGGCCTATGCCGACCTGGTGCGCGAGACGCCCCGGCTTGAACCGGATCTGCCGGTTCGCCTGCCCTTCGACCGGTCGCGCGAGCTGCGGGCCCGTCGGCTGTTCGTCGGAACAATCCCGGTCGAAAAGGTCGTTATCGACCAACTGGGCGCATTGGCTTTGGCACCCTCCCCTGCCTGTCGCGAGGACCAGCGATGAGTGACGACATCTACGAGATCTTTGCCCTGAAATATGCGCATTCGGACAGGCGTTCGAGCGAGAACTTCATCGGCGGCGACAGCCATGATGTCGCGATGCCGCTGTCCTATTATGTCTGGGTGGTGCGCAACGCCCACCGGACCATCGTGGTCGATACCGGCTTCGACCAGGGCTCGGCGGACAAGAGGCGGCGGGATCTGTTGCGCCCGGTCGGCGAGGGCCTGAAGACGATCGGCATCGCACCCGAATCCGTGCAGACGGTGCTGATCACGCATATGCACTATGACCATGCGGGCAATGACGACCTGTTTCCCAATGCCCGCTTCCATGTGCAGGACTGCGAGATGAACTACGCCACCGGGCGGTGCATGTGCCATCACGGCCTGAACCATCCCTATGACGTGGACAATGTCGTCGCGATGGTCCGGCGGGTCTATGCCGGGCGCGTGGACTTCCATGACGGCGACAGCGAGGTCGCTCCGGGCATCACCCTGCACAAGATCGGCGGGCATTCGCGCGGGCTGCAATCGGTGCGAGTGAAGACCGCGCGCGGCCATGTGGTGCTGGCCTCCGACGCGACTCATTTCTATGCCCATATCGACCGCCAGAAGATCTTCCCGACGGTCGACAGCGTGGCGGATGTGCTGCTGGGCTATGAGCGCGTGCTCAAGCTCGCCACCTCGCGCGATCATGTCGTTCCCGGCCATGATCCGCGCGTGCTCGAGATCTATCCGGCGGCCCATCCCGACCTTGCGGGATGGGTGGCGCGGCTGGACCAGACGCCCAACGGGCGCTGACCGTCACCAGCGGTTGACCGGCAGGACGACCATCTGGGCCATCTGCACATGGGGCGGCTGGTCCACCGCGAACATGATGCAGCGTGCGACATCCTCGGGATCGAGCGCCATGCGGAATTGCTCGAAATAACGGCGCGTCTCCTCCTCGTCGCCGCGATAGCGCGCCTTGACGATGCCGGTGCGGGTCAGCCCCGGCATGATCTCGACCACACGGATGGCGGTCTCGGCGAGTTCGCCCCGGATCACGTCGGACAGCATGTGGACGCCGGCCTTGCTGGCCGAATAGGGCGCCATGTCAGGCACGTAGCGCAATGCGCTGATCGAGCTCATATTGACCACATCGCCGCGATTGCGCTCGACCATGCCCGGCAGGATGGCGCGGGTTACGCGCATCAGGCCGATGAGATTGGTCTCGATGATGGCGGTCCAGTCGTCGGCCGAACCGATATCGAAACGCTTGCGCCCGCCAATATCGTGACCGGCATTGTTGACGAGGATATCGATCGTGGCGAAATCCTCCGGCAGGCTCGACAGGCAGCCGTCGACCGCCGCGGGATCGGTTATGTCGAGGGCGAGCGCGTGGGCCAACGGCCCCAGCTCGCGGGCGAAGTCGCGGGCCGCCTGCCCATTCCGGTCAACGACCACGACCTTGCGGCCGCTTGCCACCATGGCGCGGCAGATCGCCTGCCCCATTCCCCCGGCGCCACCCGTGACGAAAGCCGTCACCTTGGCTGTGTCCCTGCTCGCGCTCATCGCTTCCTCTCCCTCACACGGTTTGCCGTGTTGTCTGCCGGGCGCGATCCGGACCGCCCGCGGCGAGAGTTTCGCAGAGAATGAGAGCGCCGGGCGCTATCGGGAACGTGCTATCAGTTATGCCATGAAGCGTAAGGTCCGGCGTGCTAGACACGACGTGCGGAGGCGCGCCGTTTAGCGGTCGCGGTGCAGATGGACATCAGGCAACTCAAGCTGTTTTCGGCTGTCGCGGAGTTCGGGAGCTTTTCGCGGGCTGCCGTTGCGCTGTCGATCGGACAGCCGGTCCTGAGCCGCCAGATCAAGGCACTGGAATCGGAGCTTGGTGTCGAGCTTCTCTACCGCAACGGTCGCGGCATCGTGCTGACCGAGGCCGGCAAGCTGCTCGAGGACTATTCCCGGGGCATTCTCGAACAGGTCGACCGCGCCACGACCGAGATCGCGGCATTGCGCTCCAATCCGCGCGGAACCATCGTCATCGGCATGCCGCCTTCGGTCGGCGTCGTGCTCACAGCGCCGCTGGTCCAGCGCTTCCGGGAGAAATTTCCGCTGATCGCGATGCGCGTCATCGAGGGCTTCAGCGGGCACGTCCTCGAATGGCTGGTCAATGGCCGCATCGACGTCGCCGTTCTCTACAACGCCCCCCGGATGAGCCATCTGTTGTCGGAGCCGCTGCTGGAGGACGAGCTGTTCCTGCTCGGGGCGATGAACGACCCCAGCAAGCTCCCCGACGGGCCGGTCGAGGCCTCGCAACTGGCCGAATTGCCGATGATCCTGCCAAGCCGGCCTCACGGGCTGAGGCTTGTCGTGGACCAGATCCTGGCATCGGCCGGGATCACGCCGCGCATCGACCTTGAGGTGGAGGCCATGCCCTCGACGCTCAATCTGGTCGAGAAAGGCTTCGGCTATACGATCCTGTCCTATTCGAGCGTGCATCACCTCGTGACGGCCGGGCGCATCCGCTATTGGCGGATCGCCAATCCGGCGCTCAGCCGTGAACTGATCCTCGCGACATCGAGCCAACGCCCGACCACCGTCGCCATCCGTGCGCTGGCCGATATCGTGCGGCGCGAGGTCAGGGATCTGCGGCGACAGGGGCTGTGGGAGCCACCACGGACGGAGACCTGACCCCGGCGACCGGAGCGTGGCCATGCTGAAGCCATGGGCTGCGGGAAGCAGGGTCAGGGGTGCAGGGTCAGGGGTGCAGGAGCAAGGCCTGCAACTCGGCCGCCGTGGGGAAGGCCGGCGTCGTTCCCGGGCGTGTGACCGAGAGCGAGGCAGCCGCAACGGCTGTCGCGAGGGCCTTTTCGAGCGCAACGCCCCGTGAGATCAGGCCCACGAAGGTGCCAACCGTGACATCGCCGGCACCAGCCGTATCGACCACCTCAACCTGCGGTGCCGGGACGCGCGCAAGGTGACCCGCTGTCGCCATGATGGCCCCACCCGCGCCGAGCGTGATGATCGCGACCGGGGGGCCGCAGGCCCGCAGGGCCTTGACGCGGGCCTCCTCGTCTCTCGCCTGTGTGCCCAGAATCGTGTCGGCCTCGACCTGATTGGCAATCACAACGTCGACATGCGCCAGGACAGGCGCCATGTCCCAGTCGATGGGGGCCGTGTTGAGGATGACACGTGCGCCGCGCGCCTGTCCGGTCATGGCGGCGCGAAGCGTCGCAAGCGCGCCGAGATTGCCCTGCAACAGAAGGATGTCGCCCGGCTCCAGCCCCCCGGCGATGGCCTGCGCCTCGTCGGGAGCCAGCGAGCGGGCGGCAGCGGCCGACGAGACGATCATGTTCTCGCCGTCACGCGCCACGACGATGCTGGAGAGGTCCGTCGGAACGGCGCGAACAAGCCAGCGCGTCGTCAGCCCCGGTTCCCCGGCGATGGCCGCGCGCAGACATGCTGCGTCGGCATCATCGCCGACCGGCGCGACGAGCGCGACCTGCGTGCCCGTCCGGGCGCAGGCGACCGCCTGGTTGAGTCCCTTGCCTCCCGCGCAACGTTTCAGGCTGGTCGCCAGGACTGTTTCACCCGGACGCGGCAGCGCGGGCACGCGCTGGATCATGTCGACCGTCGCATTGCCGAGGACGAGGACGCGGCTTGCGGGGCGATCCGTCACGGGTGCAGGCGCCGTACCACGGCCATGAAGGCCTTCACGCGCTCGGGATCGACCTCGTTCCACCAGCTGCCGCCATGTTTCAGGGAGCTTGCGACGATCACGGCATCGGCATGGTCGAGGATGCCGCCGACATTGGCGGAGGTCACGCCGCTGCCGACCATGACGGGGAGCTTTGTGGAGCCCGAAATGGTCGAAAGCTCGCCGAGATCGGCACTGTCCCCGGTGCGCTGGCCCGTGACGATGACGGCGTCGGCGTCGAAGAACTCGGCGTCGCGCGTCAGTTCCGGCAGCGAGCGATCCGCAACGATGGCATGCGCCCCATGCTTGACGTGGACATCGGCGAAGATCGCGACGTCGCGGGCCCTCAGCCAGGAGCGGTAGCGGCTGGCGGCGCCGGCCTTGCCCTCCATGAAGCCCTCGTTCGCCACATAGGCATTGGCCCACTGGTTGACGCGAACGAAGACCGCGCCGGAGGCCTTGGCGACCGCAACACCCATGACTGCGCCGTTGGCGAGCACATTGATGCCGATGGGCAGACCGACCTCACGACGGACCCGGTCGGCCATGGTCGCCATGCAGGCGGCCGTCTCGGGTCCGAGTTCGTCGGGCTTGGCGAAGGGAATATCGCCATGGTTCTCGACGATCAGCGCGTCGACGCCGCCTTGCGCATAGCGGGCGCCCTCGGCGCAGGCATGGGCATAGAGGCTCTCGACGGGTGCGCCGTCATAATGGGGGGAGCCTGGCAGTGGCAGCGCATGAATGACGCCGATGACGGCCTTGCGGCGCCCGAACAGACGCTCGACGGCATTGCCCTTGTCGCGGAAAATGGACGTGTTCAATCGTTTTCCCCTTCTCAATCCGCAAGAGCGGCTGCCGGCATCATCCTACCGACAATTGACTGCAATTCGTGGGCGGATGGTCGCATTTCCTGCGCGCCGAAGCGCGTGACCTGAAGGCTGCCGGCCGCGCAGCCGAGCGCAAGCGCCGTCTCGACGGGGGCTTCGTTGAGCCATGCGGCGAGGAAGGCGCCGACAAAGGCATCGCCGGCGCCCGTCGTGTCCACGACCGGCACGACGGGGGCGCAGGCACGCACGATGCGTCCCTCGCGGGTGATGGCGGCGGCACCGCGCGCGCCCAGCGTCACCGCGATCAGGCCGGGCCAGCTGCGACCCGAATACGCGGATGCGCGGCGGGCGAGTTCGGCAATCGCGTTGTCAGTGTCGCCTTCCGCCCCCCCGAGGTCGAGCATGCCGAGCGATTCCCGGTGGAGCACCACGACATCGAAGCTGGCAAGGACCTGCGCCACGTTCGCGCGCAGCCAGTCGGGCGGGAGGCCGGTGGCCTGCATGCTGGTGCGAAAGCCGCGTGCCCGCGCATCGGGCATGGCGGCGATCTGGCGCGGCACCTGATAGCCCTCCATGTGCAGGTCCCAGGAGAGCCCTCCCGGGTCTGTCTCCTCGATGAAGCGGCGGACATCGACCTCTGCCAGGCTCGACGGCTCGTTGACGATGGTGCGGCGGCCGTCGGCCTCGACAAGCACGAGCGCGCGGTTCATGCGCCCGTCGCGCCGCTCCTGAAAACTGATGAGATCAACCTTGCGGCTCGACAGTTCGGCAATGGCCCAGTCGCTGTCCTGATCGGTGCCGACGGGCGCGATCAGCGAGGCGGCAACCGCATAAGGAGGCCCAAGACCGGCTGCCACGGCGGCCACATTGGCCGCAGGACCGCCGATCGACTTGTGGATCGCATCCGACAGGCGGCGCTCCTCGCGCTCGGGCAGCCGGTCGAGCGCCGCCGTGAAATCGACACTGACATAGCCGACCGCCGTGAGGCGTGGCGTCGAGGGATCGGCGCGGGATTCGTGATCGGCCGGCCCCTTGCGGGCCGTGAGCGCCCGTGCCGTCTCGGCCGGCTGGAAATCGAGCGCCCGGATTGCGCGCTCGACGCGGGCGCGCGTGTCGGGCGAAACCGCGACGCGATGGTTGATGACGTTGGAGACCGTGCCCTTCGAGACGCCGGCGGCGCGGGCCACGTCGTCAATGGTGGGATGGGCGGAGCGGTTGCGGCCGGAGCGACCGCGGGAGCGCTCAGTCATCGTCCTGCGCCTCCGCCGCCGCGCGCGCCGCGCGCAACAGGCTCATGCGCCGGCGATAGGCCTCCGACATCAGCGCCTCGGCATCGCCAACCGCGTTGAAGGGCGGCAACCCGGCCGCGCGGATGCAGGCCACCCGGCGCGAGCCCTCGTCAACCGGTGCGAGCGGCGGAATCCCCGCCTCGCAGTCCGGCAGGCGGTGGATGCAGCGCGTGGCGAAGGGGCAGCCTGCATCGGCGCGGTAGGGACTGGGCGGCTCGCCGGCAATGGCCTCGCGGGCGCGGGCGGCACCGGGCACCGGGGTCGGCGTCGCGGCCAGCAGCATGCGCGTATAGGGATGGCGCGGGTCCGCGAAGATGGTCTCGGCTGGACCGATCTCGACGATGCGGCCCGCATAGAGGACGCCGACATGGGTCGCGAGATGGCGCACCACCGCCATGTCGTGGGAGATGAACAGATAGGCGACGCCCAGCCGCGCCCGCAGGTCGCCAAGCAGGTTGATGACCTGCGCCTGGACCGAGAGGTCGAGGGCGGACACCGGCTCGTCGCAGACCAGCAGTTCGGGCTCAACCGCGAGAGCCCGGGCAATCGCGATGCGCTGGCGCTGGCCGCCCGAGAATTCATGCGGAAAGCGTGCGCCCTGAGAGGGATCGAGCCCGACCAGCGCCATCAATTCGTGGACGCGGGCCATCACCTCGCCATCCGGGCGCAGGCGATGGAGGCGGATCGGCTCGGCGATGGCCTGCGCGATGCGCACGCGCGGGTCGAGCGAACCGAACGGGTCC
>JBIPLL010000735.1:0-8536 GCA_044368425.1 Beijerinckiaceae bacterium | reverse complement strand
AAAGGAGGCAAAGGAGTGGCAACCTCATTGGGCGTTTATTTGGCATTAAATCCTTACACGGTTTTGGTTTGTTTGGCGGTTTTTTTAGCCGTTTTCTTAACCACACGGTATGTATCTTTGGCTTCGATCCTTGCGGCATTATGCATTCCATGGATTAGTTATTTCCTTTTTCAACAATTTGAACCAATTACGATCTTTTTCAATGTTGCCATTAGTGCACTCGTTGTTTTTTCCCATCGAAAGAACATCCAACGATTAATCAAAGGCAGTGAACCTAAAATGAACTTTTCGAAGTCTAAAGCGTAGATGCAACGTGATGTTTACCAATCTATGAAAGTTATCGTATCGGTTTGTTGGCTTGCTGTCACGTTTAGTTCCTGGACGCAATCCGTTATTCAAATAGAAAAACGAGCGAATGAAGCACTTTCCAATCAACAGTACGAACTTGCAAAAGTCGATTTTCAAACCTTATTCTCACGCGAACCAAAATCCCCAACTTACAATTATAACTACGGAATTTGCTTGTTTTACACCAACGAACGCAGTGCAGCATTGAATCATTTTCAGTTGGCGGCTACTTTGGGTACGGGAATTTGCGAGGCGCAATACTACATCGGAAGAATCCACCACCTCAATTATGATTTTATCAGGGCTATCAGCGCCTACAATGCCTATGTTACTTGTTTCCCGGAAGACCCCAAAAATGCTCGTCGGGAAATCGAACGATGCAACCATGGAAAAAAACTCTTGGTTAATTCAACCGCTTTAGAAGTACTCAAATCTGAACAGTTACCTATGAACGGGTTTTTATCCAGGATTGATTTTTCGGATTTAGGCCTTAGCGGAGGTTATTATACGGATTTAACCCTTCAATCAAAAATCGATAAAAAAAAGGGTTTCATACCTCATACTTTTGTTAAAGCGGGAAACAAATATAAAATCTACCCCAGCTATGTTGAGTCAGCGGACATGACGAGCCTATATCTAAAAACGAAAAAGGGCGATGTTTGGTCCGAACCGATAAAAATTCCTTTGCCAATGGATGAAAAAACCGACGTTTTGTATCCGTTTTATCATACCGAAAGTGGCCATCTGTACTTTTCATCGAACGGATTTAATGCCATGGGCGGCTTCGACTTTTTTAAAGTTTCTTTCGATCCAGCTTCGATGACCCTTGGTGAGGTCGTCAATTTAGGTTTTCCTTTTTCATCAACTGACGATGATTTTTTGTTCGTTCCACTGGATTCAGCAGGAAATCATGCTGCATTTTCGACCATACGTTCATCAGATATCGGTAAAATTGAATGGGTGCAGGCGATTTATCAAAAATCCAATGCAGGAATCGTGCTGGTACAAGGCGCCTTCAAAGATCAAGTAAATCCCAAAAACACGAACCTTCAAATTAAGGTGAAAGATCTTGAACGCGGATTGGAATATGGCCCCTTTGTTAGCGATTCATCCGGGAATTATCAAGTAGTTCTTCCGGGGGAGGGATCCTATGAATTTGTTGCCAGTATTAGCGGTACCCAACAGGTTTTTATCGATAAGAAGGTCCTGCCTAAACAAGCGTCAGGAGTTGTTTTTGAGCAAAATATCGATTATACAATGAACGACAGTAAAGAGTTGGCCTCCTTTAGCTATAAGTTGAATGGAAAAGCTAACGAAGAAATGCTCAGCCTAAAATCCAAGAATATCGCCTCTCTGAATAAAATGTACAATCCCAAAGAAGGGGGGACGCTACCCGTAGTGGACGATAATGGGAATACTACACTGAGTCAAAACCTGTTCGATTTGGGATTCACGGATACGTCCTCGGAAATTCAAGCACAAGCTTTGTCCGATAAACTGTTGGAAATTTCGAACATTGGGGAGGATTTCAACGACAAGTTGCTTTTTCTGGATCGGGAAAAAACGAAAACCGCTGCGAACATTCGGCAGCTAAATTTAACCGCAGATGCACTTAAAGAACGAATCGTTCGCGATACCTCTATTGCAGTGAAAAAGGTGTATCAGTCCTATTTAATGGAAATCTATGATTCTTTGGTGGAGGCTAAAAATACCTTAGCTACCAATCAGGCATTGACGCAACAATTGGAGAACGATCGAAGAAAATGGATTCAAAATGGCCACGAAGACAAGGCAACAAAATTGAGTGAAAACATTCAACTTTACGTGTTGAATAAGGAGCAAGATAGCTTATCGGCCTATATTAATGCCCATAAAAAATCGTTGTCGGAATTGATGGCGTTTTCGAAAGTGCTGAATGAAGATTCTATAGCATTGGAAGCACTGAAAACCCAACAACAAACTTTGAAGGAAGATAAGACGTTGCTTCTTGGGAAAATAGAACAATCCCAAAAGAGGATTGCCGAGTTAGAAAGTCAGGTTTCAACGGCCTCGAAAAAAGACAAATTAACGCTGCAAGCTAAAATGGAGGAAGAAAAATCCACCCTTTCCAAATTCCAAAAATTATTAACCCTCAAGGAAGACGAGCAATCCGCAACTGCGTTGGAAATATCCTCCATCCAACAACGCCTCCAGGTTTCAACAACCATAGGCAATCTACCTACTTTTTCTCCCACAATTAAACCTGATTTGACCGAGGTATTGGCCCAACAAATGGAGCAGAAAGCCCTGCAAAAACAACTGGTCTTGACCAACGGTTCGAACAGGGCGAATGAAGCAGCTGCTTTGGACGAATTGAACGCTGAAATGCAGGTGGTTCGTTATAAAATGGAAAGGACAAAGGGCAATGATTTAGAGGCGCTTTCTGAACAATATCAAAAGATAGAAGCGCAAATAGAAAATCTGAAAGAACAAAATACCCTCTCCCAAAATAACCAATCCATAAAAAACACCAACGACCAACCCAAGAATGAAACTGCCTCAGTCGGCGAAAACGGTCAACCCAAGAATGAAACTGCAGCAATAGGCGAGAACGGTCAGCCGAAGAATGAAACTGCAATGGTTGGGGAGAACGGTCAGCCCAAGAACGAAACTGCAGCAATAGGCGAAAACGGTCAACCCAAGAATGAAACTGCAGCAATAGGCGAGAACGGTCAGCCGAAGAATGAAACTGCAGCGGTTGGGGAGAACGGTCAGCCGAAGAATGAAACTGCAGCAATAGGCGAAAACGGTCAACCCAAGAATGAAACTGCAGCAATAGGCGAGAACGGTCAGCCCAAGAACGAAACTGCAGCGGTTGGGGAGAACGGTCAGCCCAAGAACGAAACTGCGGCAGTAGGCGAGAACGGTCAGCCCAAGAACGAAACTGCGGCAATAGGCGAGAACGGTCAGCCGAAGAACGAAACTGCGGCAATAGGCGAGAACGGTCAGCCCAAGAACGAAACTGCCTCAGTCGGCGAGAACGGTCAGCCGAAGAACGAAACTGCGGCGGTTGGGGAGAACGGTCAGCCGAAGAACGAAACCACAGCAGTCGGGGAGAACGGACAGCCCAAGAACGATAACGCTTTAGCAGGTGATAACGGACAACCCAAGAACGAAACTGCAATGGTCGGGGAGAACGGTCAGCCGAAGAATGAAACTGCGGTAATAGGTGAGAACGGTCAGCCCAAGAACGAAACTGCGGCAATAGGCGAGAACGGTCAGCCGAAGAACGAAACTGCAGCGGTTGGGGAGAACGGTCAGCCCAAGAACGAAACTGCAGCAATTGGCGAGAACGGTCAACCCAAGAATGAAACTGCAATGGTCGGGGAGAACGGTCAGCCCAAGAACGAAACTGCAGCGGTTGGGGAGAACGGTCAGCCCAAGAACGAAACTGCCTTAGTCGGCGAGAACGGACAGCCCAAGAATGAAACTGCAATGGTCGGGGAGAACGGTCAGCCCAAGAACGAAACTGCAGCGGTTGGGGAGAACGGTCAGCCGAAGAATGAAACTGCAGCGGTTGGCGAGAACGGTCAACCGAAGAATGAAACTGCAGCGGTTGGGGAGAACGGTCAGCCCAAGAATGAAAACGCAGTAGCAGGTGATAACGGACAACCGAAGAACGAAACTGCAATGGTCGGCGAGAACGGTCAGCCCAAGAATGAAACTGCAGCGGTTGGGGAGAACGGTCAGCCGAAGAATGAAAGTGCAATGGTCAGGGAGAACGGTCAGCCCAAGAACAAAATAAAGAAGGATCAAATGGAATTGGAGGCGCAATCAGCGCTTGCTAAAACCCCACAAGATTCGCAAGATCTTGCAATCTTGGCACGACAAATAGGTCAAGTATCGAGCATGGTGGATTTGCGCGCATCGATGCCTTTGGAGCAATTCTCGGTCATTTTCAACAAGGATGAACTCGAGGAATATACCCTGGCTTTGCAAGAACGTCAAGCGGCGTATAATAAAAGGAATGAAGAAGCTACATTCAATTTAGAAGCGATACAAGAATTGGGTAATCTTGCAGGCTCAATGCAGGAGGAAAGGATAGACAGTGTCGTGTTTTCAGGGCGTAAGGTATCGCAAGAAGAAGCACAAAAGATAGCCCAAAGTGGAGGGTACGATGTTTATGTCACTTATCGAAAAGAGTTTGTGCAATTGGAAGAAGAAAAGACACAACTTGAAAAAACAATGGACCTTCTAAAAATTCAATATTTCAGGTCCATCGATTCAAACGAGAGGAAAAAACTGGAGATGGATTTGTTGGAAATTTCGTCAAAAATCATCAAAGTTACCGAACAAAAAGACCAAAAGATGCGTCAGATGATGGGAATGAACGACCACGAAATCTATGCAGGCTTAATCCTTGAAGGGGTTCTTCCCCAAGGTGCTGGTATTCGGCAGGAGCTCATCAAGGATTCTCAGGATTTGTCCTTTTCTATTAACGATGGGCCCAAAAGTCAAAACAACCAGTATCCAGTAACGCAGAATTTGCCCGAAGGATTGATTTTTCGCGTTCAGGTTGGAGCCTTTAAAAACAAAGTGCCAGATTACTTTTTTCGAGAATTTACACCGGTGAGTGGGGAAATGCTAAAGAATGGTCTAACCGCTTATTTGGCTGGATTTTTCGAAGGTTCTGAAAGTGCGATAGCAGCGCGTCAAGGCATTCGCGACTTGGGGTATAAAGATGCGTTTGTGGTGGCATATTGCGATGGAAAACGCATTCCATTTGCCCAAGGAGTCGCCTATGAAAAGAATGGAATGTGTAGGATTCGATCGCGGGAGGAACTGCTCACAGAGGCTTTTAGCATCCTTAAACCATTGGTCGATTCGGACAGTTCGATAGCGGATAAACCCAAGGAAGTATTTTACACCGTTCAAGTGGCCAGTTTGGCGAAAGAGGATAATGGGAAACTGGCGGCAGTTCCTGAACTTTTCTATCAAAAAGCAACGAACGGTAACTTTAAATATTCAAGCGGTAAATTCATGAACCTGGATGAGGCAAAAAGTCGCAGGGACGCCATGAAAACGATCGGTTTTCAAGATGCTTTCGTTATAGCATACCGCGATGGAATCAAGGTTTCTTTTGCAGAAGCTGAGATAGCCTTAAATTATATGAAAGAACCGCTAATGGCTGCCGAACCCTTGAATCATTCACTGCAAGGAACTACCTTAAAGGAACTTCAACCAACCTATGTTCAATTGAAGAAATCGGAAAAAATCCTTTCAAAGGAGCAGTTGGGGAATTATAATTCTTTGCGGTTTGTTACCGTGGAAAGCCAAAAACAACTCACCAGTTCACCAATCCTTATGGAGGATATTTCCCCTTTAGAACTAATTTATTATGCTGATTTTGAGGTTCAAACCATAAAGGATTCATTGATGACTTTTAAATTTAGCGTACCGGAGGCAAGTACTTTTGCCCCCTTACTCCATGACGTAGCACTCAACAATAATATCCCCTTCGATGTTATAAAGCAGGATGAAAATCGTATTGAATTTTTGTTTTATTGCCAAAAAGAGGAAGAACTCGTCCAACTGAACAGCATTTCTCAAAAACTGAACATTCAACCTTAGGGTCCTTATGAAAGAAAAAGAAAAAGAAAGTACCGAAGTCGAGGTGATAGAATTAAAGGAATCCTCACTGATTCTATACAATGACGATTTTAACACCTTTGAACACGTCATTAGTTGCCTTGTTCGAATTTGCAAGCATACTCCTGAAGCGGCTGAACAATGTGCATATATCGTGCATTATAAGGGTAAATGTGCGGTGAAACATGGCAGTTACGAGGAATTAGAGCCGCGGTGTACTGCCTTATTAGATCAAGGGTTGTCCGCTACCATAGAATCGTAATCTTATGATTCTTCGGAAAAAATCTTCGCAACCAAGTTAGCGTGCTTGTTGAGAATCACCTTGCGTTTCATGCTCATCTTTGGCGTTAGTTCTCCTCCGTCGACGGTCCACGGTTCGAGGATCAATTCAGGACGTTTAATTTGTTCATAAGGCGCTAGAGACTTATTCATTTCACGAATAAATGCGTTGATTTCATTGCGCAATTCCTTGTGGTTCGTTAGCTCTTCTTCCGATCCTAAATCTATTCCGTTTTTGTTCGCCCATTCTTTGATATAATCTTTTGAAACAACAATTAATGCACTTGCAAATTTTTGACTTTCCCCAATAACGCAGCATTGTTCAACAAATCGGCATTCTTTGATTTTGTTTTCAATCATTAAGGGAGCAATGTACTTGCCCGACGACGTTTTAAAAATTTCTTTCTTTCGGTCGGTTATTTTTAAGAACCTATCTTCAACAAAGGTACCTATATCGCCAGTGTGCAACCATCCATCTTCGTTAATCATTTCCTTGGTAGCCGCTTCGTTTTTATAGTATCCAAGCATAACGCCAGGGCCTTTGACTAAAATCTCTCCATCTTCTGCAATTTTAACCTCCGTATTGTGGATTACTGGTCCTACCGTGCCAATTCTTGTATACTCTTTTTCATAACAATTGACAGCAATTACAGGCGAGGTTTCCGTTAAGCCATATCCTTCCAATACCGGTATATTGGCACAATGAAATACCCTCCCTAATCGAGGTTGTAAAGCGGCACCACCTGAGGCAATACAAACGACTTTTCCACCCAAGGCAGCACGCCACTTTTTATAGATCAACCGATCAAAAAACCAGCGTTTAATTCTTCCAGATAAGGTTTGTTTTTGGGGGTCGAACACCAAGGCAAAATCCACTGAAGCAAAAAACAACTTTCTTTTCCAACCGGATAACTTGTCTCCCGCACTCAAGAGTTTATCGTAAACGCGTTCAATGAGTCGAGGAACCGAGACAAAGACTTGAGGCTGAATTTCTTTCAAATTATCCCCAATGGTTTCTATTCCCTCGGCATAGTAAATGGAGATGTTTTTCCGCAAATAAATGGTAGTAACCATGCGCTCATAGATATGATTCAAGGGTAAAAAGCTCAACGCTCTCCAACTGGAGTGAAAAGGTGCCAAAGAAAAGCATGCGTGCACGTTACTTAAAATGTTCTCATGCGATAACATAACACCTTTCGGAACTCCGGTAGTACCACTGGTGTATAAAATGGTAAACATTTCTTTGGGGTTCACTTGCTGCTTTCGCACCTGCAAGGGTTCATATTGAGGATTGGATAGGGCCTCCTCTACAAAACTGGAAAAGGATGTGACACCCTCGATGGAATTGAAAGCGTAAACCGCAGGAACAGCGTCAAGCTCCGATGCAATGGCGCTGAATTTTTTAAAAATGTCGTTACTTGAGATGAATACTACCTTGACTCCAGCGTCCTTTAAGATGAACTTGAGGTCGTTTATACTGATGGTTGGATAAATTGGTACGGTAATTACTCCGGCTTGTTGTGCGCCATAATCGACGAAATTCCATTCTGGGCGATTATTCGAAACGATTGCGACCCGGTCCCCTGGACTTACTCCCAAGTTCATCAATCCAAAACTAACGGCATTGGTGAATCGAATAAAATCCTCTGTGCTATAATTCCTCCATTGCTTATTTTCTTTGGCATTGAGAAGGTCGAATTTGGGGTTTTGGGCTAAATCATCGAGGATATCAAATACGCGTGTAGGTTCCATAATCATCGTTTTTACCCAAAGATAATGGAAAATTCGTCCAATGAAACGATGATTAGGGCGAGATTAGGGTTTTATTAAATCGAAAAATGTCTTTTCAATGGTTTCGTATTTACCATTGGGGGTTGGGGATAGGGCAGGAGCATTCAAGAGATTCCCTTCATGGTCTACCAACAAGTAATACGGGAAAGTGCTGATGGCCATCGAACTCCAAAAAGGGTCATCGGCTAGAAGTGCGATTTTCTTCCATGAGATTTGACTAAGCGCCTTTTTCTCTGCTTCGTTGGTCAAGGGCTTGTCAACATAAACCGTTATGAATTCAACCTTACTTCCATAAGCTCCAAACAACTTTCGAAGGGCACCAATTTCTTGAATGCAGCGCGTGTTGGACGGAAGGTATGCATGAATATAAACGGGTTTGTTGGCGGAAGGGGTATGTTTTAAGGATTCAAATGGAAACGCATCCCCGATTTCAATTCCTGAAAATTTTTGCAGTAAGTTGCTTGCCATAGCTCGATGTTGTGGGTAAGGT
>JBIPLL010000074.1:0-8582 GCA_044368425.1 Beijerinckiaceae bacterium | reverse complement strand
CCGCTCCTGCATGGCCGCGACGCTGAACAGGACGTGGTCCTGCTCGACATAGGCGTAGCCGCGCGCGACCAGACGCTCGATGAGCGCCTTCATGCCCTCGATATGGGCGGTGGCGTGCGGCTCCTCGTCGGGCGGCAGGCAGCCGAGTTCCGCCACGTCGGCGTGGAACTGCGCCTCGGTCTGCGCCGTGACACGGGCAATCGCCTCGTTCAGCGGCAGGCCGGGAAAGTCCCGGGCGGCGCGCGCATTGATCTTGTCGTCCACGTCCGTGATGTTGCGGGCATAGACGACGTTCTCCGCGCCATGGAGATGGCGGAGGAGCCGATAGAGCACGTCGAAGACAATGACGGGGCGCGCATTGCCAATATGGGCATAGTCATAGACCGTCGGGCCGCAGACATACATGCGCAGTGGCAGGCCGGGAACCGGCTTGCGAACGGCTTTCGGCGCCTTCGACAGCGTGTCGAAGAGCCGCAATTCAATCGATGAAGCCTCGTTCGACATGACCCGACCCCGAAAACGCGAAAGACAACCCGCCCGTGGCCGGGGAGCCTTGTCTGGTTTTGCGTGAGGTCAAACAGACGGCGTCCGGCCAGCGATGCGCGCTAGCCACAAATCGATGCAATGTTGCTGACAACCGTCCTGGACATGGCGAAATCGTTTGCCTGTTCGCTCCTGCCACGTCAAGAGAGCGCCGCCGAACTTTCGGAGCGGGCCGGATTGCCTGGACCCGGGCCGGGCGGTTTCAGATCATGTGTGTTGCGTCACGTCGCGCGGGAACAGCCTGCGTTAGACGAACCTTAAAGATTGCGCGGCATAGGTTGCGCTTCTGGCGATCGGGTTGAGGGTTCTTTCACCATGCGGCGGATTCTGGCGGTTTCCTTCGTGGCTCTGGCATTGGTGGGCGCTGCCCCGTTCCTGCTGCCGCCGGCCGGCCAGCGCGCCGTGGCGGAGGCGACCCCGACCTTCGTGGTTCCCGATGCCGATTCCTATGGGCTCGGGGATTGCTTGCGCGAAGGCCGCGATTGCGGGCGCATCATCGCGCAGAGCTGGTGCCAGGCCCATGGCTACCCGAAAGTGATGTCGTTCGGCGCAGCGCGCCCCGAGGACGTGACCGCGTCCACGGCCTCCGTCTCGCAGAAGCTGCCCCCCGCAGTCGTGACCTGCGCACGCTGAGCGCGCGCGGCTGGCGTCACTGCGTCGAGACCATCACCTGACCGAGAACATCATTTGGCCAGGAAATCTGCGCAGCGCGGCGCGGGCTTGTCGCCCCACGGCATGATCGGCACGGTCGAGGTCGAGTTCTGCGGCGATCCCTCGATCAGGCGATCTGAATAGACGAGATAGACGAGCACATTGCGCTTCGCGTCGCAGCCGCGCACGATCTGCATGCGCTTGAAGATCAGCGAGCGGCGCTCGCTGAACATTTCCGTGCCCTGCTCGAACTTGCCGCGAAAGCTGATCGGACCCGTCTGGCGGCAGGCGATGGAGATGTCGGAGACTTCCTCCGCGACGCCGAACATGCCTTTCACGCCGCCCCGCTCCGGGGTCGTGTAATGGCAGGTGACACCCTCAACGACGGGGTCGTCGATGCCATAGACCGCTAGCTTGTCGTCCGGCGTCAGGAATTTCCAGACCGTCGACTTCTTGAAGATGAGGTCGGGGCCTTCCTGTGCGAAGGCCGGCCCTGATCCCGGCAGGACGGCGCCCGCCAGAACCACGGCGGCTACGACAGCGGCGGCCCTGGCGAGGCGCAGTGCGCCGGTCCATCCCGTTGCAATCCGATCCGCCATTGACCTCTCCCATTGCACCCAAATCACGGGGCATGACAGGGGATATGGCCCTGCCCGCCTTGCTTTCCAAGATGGACAGCTCGGGTCGGACAGTCCGGAACCGATGTTCAGGGCCTGTAGAGTGCGCGATAGAGGGCGCCTGCAAGCGTCAGGATGGCGACTGTGCCGCCAAGCCAGGGCGCGAGCGCATGGCCCGCGAGGGCCGCGTTGACGCTGAGGCAAAGCCCAAGCGGCGCCCCGATGAGGCGGGTCAGCGTCAGGCGCAGGCGGATGGTCCGGACCAGACGTGCGAGTCCTGACGGCTCCGGAGCGGCCTCCCGCAGGGCCTCGCGCCAGAGCTCCCGTTCCCTGAACGCCCCGATGGCTGCCAGCAGGAGCGGCGCGCCCGCAAGGCCCGCCGCGAGCGGACGGCCCGCGAGCGCAAGGCCGCCGGCCACCAGCAGGGCCGCTGCGCCGAGCATCCCTGCGCTGCGCAGCAGGTCGGCGCGCAGGATGCCGGCAAGGCGGGCCGGATCGGCTGGCCAGAGCGGCGCGACATCGCCGGCATCAAAGCCGGAAAATCGACGGATCAGGCGGCGCCAGCCGGCGCCTTCGCCGGCAGGCGGTTCGAGGACCTCCCACGCGACAAGGAGCCAGCCCAGTGAAATGGCGGCGATGGCCGGCAGCCCGGGCAACAGGGCGCCCGCTGCGGGATCAGTCATCGTGCAGGCCGGTCAGGGCGAGCGGTCATGGCGGTCGGCCGTGCTATCGGGCAGCCTGAACCCGGAGGCCTTTGCGGCGTCTGCATCAATGGCGGTGCTCCGGTGCCAAGGCTGGCGTTGAAAGGACGGCCGAAACGGAGCACAAGCCTTAATCGCCGCCGTGGCGGCGCTCAAGCCGGGTGATGGAGATCGGGAGGACGGAATGAAGCGACGCGCATTTCTGACGGGGGCTGCCGCCGGTGCTGCGATGGGGGGCACGATCGCGATGCCCGCCATCGCTCAGTCGATGCCGGAGGTGAAGTGGCGCCTTACCTCGAGTTTCCCCAAGTCTCTCGACACGATTTACGGCACGGCCCAGACCTTCGCCCGGTTCATGTCGGACGCAACCGACGGGCGCTTCCAGGTCCAGACCTTCGCGGCGGGCGAGCTCGTGCCCGGCCTGCAGGCGCTCGACGCGGTCAGCAACGGCACTGTGGAGTGTGCCCATACGCCGACCTATTTCTATGTCGGCAAGGAGCCGACGCTGGGTTTCGGCACCGGGGTGCCCTTCGGGCTGAATGCCCGCCAGCAGCATTCCTGGTGGTATTTCGGCGGCGGGGCCGAGATCATCAACGGCGTGCTTGCCCGCTTCGGCGTGACCTCCATTCCCTGCGGCAATTCGGGCTGCCAGATGGGCGGCTTCTTCCGCAAGGAAATCCAGGGTCTCGACGATCTCAAGGGCCTGAAGTTCCGCATCGGCGGCATGGGCGGGCAGGTGCTCAGCCGGCTTGGCGTGGTGCCGCAGCAGCTTGCGGCGGGCGACGTCTATCCGGCCCTCGAGCGTGGCGCGCTCGACGCGGCGGAATTCGTCGGCCCCTATGACGACGAGAAGCTCGGGTTCCACCGGATTGCCAAATATTACTACTATCCCGGCTGGTGGGAGGGCGGCGCCATGCTGCATCTCGTCATCAACCAGGAGCAGTGGAACCGGCTGCCGAAACATTACCAGGCGATCGTCTCCCATGCGTGCGAAGCGGCCAATAACTGGATGCTCGCCAAATACGATGCCGTGAACCCGCCAGCCCTGCGCCGGCTGATCGGGCAGGGCACGGAGCTTCGCCCCTTCCCGATGCCGGTGATGGAAGCGGCCTTGCAGGCAGCCAACGCCTATTATGCCGAGATCGCCGGCAAGAATGCCGACTTCAAGAAGGCGCTCGACTCGATGACCGCCTTCCGGGGCGAAAACCTGCTCTGGTGGCAGGTGGCCGAGCTCTCCTACGACGCCTTCATGAACCGGATGCGTACCCGGCTCTGAGCATCAGGCGTCGAACCAGGCGGCGAGCCGGCGGGCCAGCGCCCTGGGGCTGTCGGCGTAGAAGCAGGCCGCAAGACGGGCGGCCTGCTTGCGCCGGCGGGCCTCCTCCCGGTCAAGGGCCTCGCGCAGCCGCGGGTCGTCATCCTCGCCCAGCGTGGCGCGGGCCTCCGCCAGGTCGACGACCCGCCCGATCCGGTCACGCAGGCGCTCGGCCTCCTCCACGAGGGCACCAATCGGGCCGGGCCAGAGCGGCGCCAGAAAGGCGAGCTGGTAGCGCAGGTCGGTCGTGGCGGTGCGCAAGTCGTGAAGCTTGGCCAGCGGCAGCGCCTCAACGTCATGGCACAAATGGCGCTTGCCGCGCCGATAGGAGCGAATCACGCCCTCGCGCAAGGCGCGGGGGGCCGTATCGCGCGCGGTCGAACCAAGGCGCCAGCCCGCCTGCCTTTCGCCGAGGGCTGCGATCTCCGCCTCGATCGCTGCGCGCCTCGCCGCGTCGATCTGCGGCGTGTGCGCATCGGCATCGGCCGCAGCCCGGCCAGGCGGCGTGACATCCTCCAGCCCGCGTGCGGCGCGTGCCAGCATGCGCGGCACCATGTGGCCACGACGCAGATCGGCCAGGCTGCGGCGTATCTCGCCGACATCACGGCGCAAGGATGCCGCTTCCCTCGCCAGAGCAGGCGGCGCCAGCCGCAGCAAAGCCCGCCAGTCCTTGGCCAGCCTGCGCAGGCCATGCACGACACGCACCGGTTCCCCGGCTGCGGCCGCGAGCAAGGCCAGGGCCTCGTCAGGCTTGCGGCGGCAGGCGGAAAGCCAGGCTTTGCTCCATTCGTCCCGCTTCATCGGCTCCCTGCCAGGCTTGCTTGCGCTCCATTCCGTAGCAGAGATCTTGCGCGGAAGGGCGGGCCGCAAGCGGTCATCCGCCGAAGGTCACGCTTTCGACACGTTCCAAAGGCGCTATAGACCAGTGAAACGGTGAAGCTCCGCATCGGAACCTCTGCAAGGGACTGGCGGTTTTCCATCGGACAGTGCATCAAGCACCTGACTGGAACAACCGCCGCAGGCCGCGCGGGATGGACTGGCAACATATCCGAGGCCGAGATCCCCAATATGGTCGCGACCGCTTCTTTGTGCAGGCCCCGATCGGGCGAGGCGCTACGCCCCGGTGTCCGGCTTTCGCGCACCCTGCTGGTCCTGGCGAGCCTCATCCTGCCAGCATCGGCGATCGCGCAGAGCCCAGCCTGCGATTCCTACAGGTCTCAGCTCGCCGCGCTCGAACGTTCGGCGGGCGGCGATCCGCGCAGCCAGCAGTTCGAGGCGGCTGCCCGGCGGCAGGAGGCCGAGCTGAGCAGGACGATCGCCTATGCGCGGCAGATGGGCTGCGACCGGCAGGCAGGGCTTTTCAGCGGCGGACCGCCGCCGGAATGCGGGCCGATCAACGGGCGCATCTCGCAGATGCGCGCCAATCTTGCGCAGCTTGAGGCACGTGCATCCGGCTTTGGCGGCGGCGCAGCCTTCCAGCAGCGGCGTGCTCAGCTGATCGCCGCCATCGACCAGGCGTGCCGCCCGCAACCGCAGGCGCCCCGCAACCTGTTCGAGGCCCTGTTTGGCGTCCAGCCGAGTGCGCCGGTGCGGCAAGGCCCGCTGCCGGAAGTCGGCGGGCCGCTCGATGGCCAGATCCCCGGCAACATCATCGACGAACGGCCGCGCGGCGGCAGTCGGGCCGTCTGCGTGCGCACCTGCGACGGCTTCTTCTTTCCCTTGAGCAACGCGCCGGGCGGACGCGAGAGCCTTGGCGAGATGTGCCAGGCCCTGTGCCCCGGACAGGAAACGCGCGCCTTCTTCATGTCGCCGACAGGCGATATCGAGGGCGCGGTCGGCGTGGATGGCCAACCCTATACGGCGCTCGCCAATGCCGGGAAGTTCCAGCGCAGCTTCGATCCCAATTGCGGGTGCCGCAAGCCGGGCGAAAGCTGGGCGCAGGTGCTTCAGCAGGCCGAGGCGCTGCTCGACCGGCGAAAGGGCGACATCCTCGTGACGGAGGCCAAGGCCGAGGAACTGTCACGCGCCAAGGCGCCCGAGCCCAAAAAGGCCGACACCCGCAAGCCCGATCCGCGCCAGAGCCGCAACAGGCGTACGCCGGAACCGGCCGCAACGGCCACGACAGTCGATCCCGGCATTGCCCAGCAGGCCGCAATCGGTGCGCAGGCCCCTACGGCAAGCCAGGAATCGGCGGGCATCGGGCCGCGCAACCTGCCGTCGCAGAATGTCGTCGGCCAGAATGCCGGCGAGACGCGCGAGGTCGTGACGCCCGAAGGGCAGAAGCGCGTGGTGCGCGTGATCGGCTCCGGAATGGCGCCCGCCGTCCGCTAGGCGGGCTCGGCGGCAGCGGATCTGCTCAGCCGCGCCCCGCCAGCCGGGCCAGTGTCGCCTCGCGTCCGATGAGCGGCAGCAGGCCAGCGAGTTCCGGCCCGTGCTCGAGACCGGTGAGCGCAAGGCGCAGCGGCAGGAAAAGCGCCTTGCCCTTCGCGCCCGTGCGCGCCTTCACGGCGTCGGCCCACTGGCTCCAGGTGGTGTGGTCCCATGGCAATGGCGGGAGTGACTGCGCCGCCTGATCGAGAAAGGCCCGATCGCCGATCACCGGCTCGATCGGGCCGAAAACCACGCGCTGCCAGTCGCGCGCCTCGGCGAGCTTCTTCAGGTTGCCGCGAACCGCCAGCCAGAAATGCTCGCCCGCATCCGCGTTAAGCTCCGCGAGCCGGCGCTGCACGGCGGCGTAGGAAGCCTGGTGCAGCCAGCGTGCGTTCAGGGCCAGCAGCTCGGCCTCGTCGAACTTGGCGGGCGCGCGCGAGATATGGGCCAGATCAAGCAGGCCACCAAGCTCGTCGAGGCTTGCGACCGGACGCACCGATTCGGCAGAGCCGACAAGGACGGCAAGTGCGGCCACGGCCAGCGGCTCGATCCCGTTCTCGCGCAGGCTCTGCAGCGAGAGATGGCCGAGCCGCTTCGACAGGCCCTCCCCGCTCGCCGTCGTCAGCAGGTTATGGTGACCGAAGCGGGGCACAACCGCGCCCAGAGCCTCGAAGATCTGGATCTGGACCGCCGTATTGGTGACGTGGTCCTCTCCGCGGATCACATGGCTGACGGCCAGGGCGACGTCGTCGACCACAGAAGGCAGCGTGTAGAGATAGGTGCCGTCGGCCCGCACCAGCACCGGATCCGAGAGCGAGGCGCAATCGACATGGCTGGGTCCGCGCACGAGGTCGTCCCATTCGACGATGCGGTGATCGAGCCGGAAGCGCCAGTGGGGCCTGCGGCCCTCGCTCTCCAGCGTCAGCTTTTCCTCGTCGCTCAGACGCAAGGCCGCGCGGTCATAGACCGGCGGCAGACCGCGCGCGAGCTGGCGACGGCGGCGGCGCTCGAGTTCGTCGGGGGTCTCGTAACAGGGATAGAGCAGGCCCTGCGCCTTCAGCTTGCGCACTGCCGCATCGAAGATGTCGAGCCTGTCGGACTGGCGCACGGTCAGGTCCGGCACGATGCCGAGCCAGGCGAGATCGGCCTCGATGGCCTGTGCGAATTCAGGGCGCGAGCGCTCCCGGTCGGTGTCGTCGAAGCGCAAGACGAAACGGCCGGACTGCCGGCGGGCTAACAGCCAGTTGATGAGGGCCGTTCGGGCATTGCCGATATGCAGCAAGCCTGTGGGCGAGGGCGCGAAGCGGACGACGGGAGCAGGGGTCATCATGGGGCGCCCTTGTAGTGCGGCGGCAGGCAAAGGGAAACCGGATTTGCAGAAAACCCCAAGCAAAGCTCGTCCGTTCCCGATCCGGCATGACCCTCGTCAATGCGGCCGGCGGCAAGACCGCCTATTGTGCGCTTGCGTTTCGCAACTGCACACGCAATCTGTGACGGCAGCACCGGGCAATGGCGGCCGGCGCGACATGGAACGGGGAGAAGCAAGTCATGACCTTCATTCTGCCTCAGGATGGCGGCCCCTCGATGAGCGTTTCCGATGCCTATTCGGAATGGTCGCGCAGCTTGGAGCGGCTCATGCAGCCTCAGCGCGAGGGGGGCATCGAAGCCGATCTTCTCTCGATGACCGCAGACATGCAGGAGGCCGCGTTTCGCCTCTGGATGACGTCATGGGGCCTCTCGGTCCCGGCAGTCAGCCCAGTGCCGGTCGAGCCGGTGGAAGCGGAGGTTGCCCCCCGCGCCCCGGAGCCGCAGACCACAGCCGCCGGCGAGGTTGCCGCCGTGGCGCAGATCATGCCGTTTGCCCGCGCCGACACATCCGTCGCAGTGACGCCCGAAATCGACCCGACAGGCGATTTCGACGATTCGAGCGTGACGCCGACCGCGCCTTCCCAGCTGGCTGGCCCCGATGGCAAACCGGACGACCTCCTGGTCATCAAGGGGATCGGGCCGAAGCTTGGACGGCTTCTCAACGATCTTGGCATCTGGCACTACAGGCAGATCGGAGCCTGGAGCGCCCCGGAGATCGCTTGGGTCAATGCCAAGATGGACTTCAAGGGCCGTGTGCAGCGCGAGCGCTGGGTGAGCCAGGCGCGCGCATTGGCCGGCATGGTGCCGCCGATCGTGACGACCAGATCAGGCGGCTGATGCGGCGGCTCAGCCCGCAAGGGCTGTGAGCGCGGCGCTCGCCTGTTGCGCATCGATCTGGCCGCAAGTGACCATCGCGCGTGCCAATGGGAGCAGGTTGCCGCGCGCCAGTTCGACTGCGTGCGGATCGAGGCGCAAACAGGAGGGCTCGACAGCGGTCGGAGCGCGCCCTTCCGGCAT
>JBIPLL010000701.1:0-8193 GCA_044368425.1 Beijerinckiaceae bacterium | reverse complement strand
GCCTGATCCATATGCGGGCTACGGATACGAGGAAGAGACTGGCGCTGACTCGGAGGACACAGGAACCGACACCGCGCTGACGGATTCAGGGGAACCAGAAACGCCAGGCATCGGTGCACCAGAAGCCGCGCCAGAAACGCTGCAAAGCGTCACAACATCACCGGCCATGGAAACGCCATCGCTGGGCAAAATGTCACGCCGTGAGTTCATGCGACACAGCAAGAACATCAGCGATATCGTCGAGAAATATCGCGACGGAAAATTCGGCGAAAAGACTGCACGACTGATGCTGCAGACATTGGGACTCACAACAGACATGGCGCAGGAGTTCATCGACTCGGTCAAAGATCTTGGAGCAGAGGAATCTATGTCAAGCAATGACAACCAAACAACAGCGTCAGCGGTGTTCGCGCGGATGGCAGAATTCAAAGCCAGCGGCGGCGCATTCATGGCAAAGTCGTTGATTGACGAACAGGCACAAGCTTCTGCAACATATCCAGGGAACATGCTGCGAGATCCGTCAGACCAGCAAAGGAAAGAGGGAACGTATCGCAAGGCACGTCTACGACTCTGCGGATTGATCATCGAGATTGAAAATCCAGCGTTCAGCGTCCGATCAGGACTCAGACCAGACGGAACACGCTGGGCTGTTGAAATGCAGGACCACTACGGCTACATCGTGGGTGCGGTCGGCTTCGACAAAGATCAGCTTGACGTGTTCGTCAAACGCGGGACAGAACCTGATTTCAATGGCATGATTTATGTCATCAATCAGGCCAACGAAGACGGCACGTTCGATGAGCATAAATGCTTCATCGGATGCGACTCCAAGATTGAAGCGATCAAGCACTATCTGCAGAACTACGACGACGAATGGAGCGATCGCATTATGTCGGTCGCCGCGCTGACAATTGAGCAGTTCAAGAAGTGGCTGATCGACGGGCAGAACGGGCCACTGGCAGGCGCGTTGCATCCGGAGGGGGCAATGCAGTATGTCAGTCTGTCATCGGACGCAATGTTCGAGCGGGCGGTATCGAGCAAGTCAGCACAGTTCTCTGCGATGTTTGCGAAGAAAAACGAAACCGAAAAAGACGGCGACGGGGACGGCGTGATCTTCGACGGAACGCCACAGGAACGTCCGGCACCGAATCGCCTGGAAGAACTGAAACGCAGGAAGAAACCGCAGCAGGACGATGACACGCGCCGCGTGATGTTTGAAGCCGCGCCTGATCCGAATGACTTGATGCTGACAAGCCGATGGAGAAATCTGACGGATGAGGACCGACTGCGCATCAGCAGAACGCTGGTCGACGCAATCATGCCAGACGTCGCACAACGCATCGGGGCCGATATCTCGGTCTCTGAGCAGTTGGGCGGATATCTGGACGACACGAATCCATCATTCGCCGCACAGTTTCAGGGGGCCGTGCAGCCGGAGAAATTCATCCGCACGATGAAAGCAGCCGGATTCGCGTTGTCACAGGACAGCATGATGGGGATCAGCACGACGCCAATCGCTGGCGGCGAAAGTGTTGGTTTCGTCACAGTTCAGATGGACAACGGCCAGGATGTGCACGATCTTTACATGAAAATCCGAGCGATCGATGACAGCGTGCAGGGCCACACGACGATCGGAAATGAAATGATGATCGTCGATTTCACTGGACGCGGCCGAGAAATCGCACAAACTATTCAGGACAACTTTGGCGTATCAGCTACACACGCTAATGGGTATGCAGTCTTCATCAGCAAGGATCAGTACGGCTATGAACAATCAGAACAAACGCAAGCCGCAGCCGGGGGAACCAGTCAAAGAGGGTCTGCCGAGTTGGCTGAAAAGCGGTGGGGCAATAGTCTTCGGGGGAAAGCGTCCGCAATCATCAACCGAGAACTCAAAGCCGTCGAAGCCAGGACAAACAGACTCCTAAAGGCCGTCACGCCAGCAGGCGGATTCTTCCGCACGTTCACTGTTGATCCAGTCGAACCAACGTTCGACGACGACGGCAGCGACGACTACGACGATGACGACAGCGACGACGACGCGCTGGATGATCCACGGGAAAAAAACAGGCTGATCGCCGAAATTCTGGTCGGATGTTACGGCACGGAAGCGGAATCAATTCTGGATGACGGCGATGATTTCGAAGCGTTGTCCGGAGCGTTCGCAAAAGCGTTCGCCGGACATGCGACGTTCAAGGACGCGACAAGCCGCCGCCGACGATCACCACGTCGACCACGGCCAGAGGAAATTGACGGCGACGGCGACGGCGTGATCCATGACGGCACGCCGGAAGAACGGCCAGCGCCACCACGGCGTCCGCAGTGGCGCGGTGGCAATCGGCCAAAGAATTCGCCGGAGCGCATCGCACAGATCAATGCAGATGTTGAGCGGGCGTTGAACGGTGACAGGTCCGCGAAGTCCGCCAAAGAACTGGCAGAGTCGCTTCGGGAACTCACGGTCAAACAGCTTCGAGATATCAAGCTAAAATACAATCTCAAGGCCAGCGGACGAACAAAACAGGAACTTGTTGACAAGCTGGCGCTGCGAATGGATTCAGGACGCCGAGCCGATCGATCAGCAGCCACTGTCACCGATCGCGCTAATGCGGCAGCACGGTCGGCAATCACCGCCATCGGGAAGTCACCGAATGCAGCGCGTGACAGAGACGTCGATGCGCTGCGACGACGCAGGGACGCACTGGTGCAGGCGGCGGATAAGAATCAGGCAGTCAGCCGGGATATGCAGACGGTAGGCCAGCAGCAGGCCGCAGAGCGTCACGCACGAATGTCCAACACGCTGAGAGAAGCCGCAGGGCAATTGACGGAAGCCAAGAATCAAATCGCCGAAGGGAATCGCCTCGACGAAGAGGCACGTTCGATTGCCGAGCAATTCCGTGAAGAGGCACGACAGCAGCAGATTCAGGATCGCGCCAGAGAAAATCAGGCACGAATGGATGCGGCCAACAGCAGCGTCCGATTCCGGGGCGTCAACGACGTCGGGAACAATCAGCGGGATGACGTCACAGAATCGCATTATCTCACGCTGGCGAAGCGCGAAATCACAACTGGTGATATTCAGTCCATGTTTGATCGAACGTCGCCAGAGCAACACCAGGCGCTTACAGACTTTATTCGAAACAAAGAACCACAGTTGGGATCAATCGCCCAACATGTTCAAGATGAATCTCGGGCAACACGAGAATTTCAGCGCATCACTGCAATTGAAAACCAGATTCTGGAAACCATGAGACAGAACGCAGCAGTAAACTATACGATGCGCGATCTGGCGACACTCACACAAACAGAGCCGGGAAGTGCCAATGCCCCGCTAAACAGTCCTCTGAATCGCGCGTTGAGCAATTTGGCCATAGAAGGACGCATCATTGCACGGGATCGACAGTTCGGCGGACCAATCTTTTCGCTGAGGCCACCGTCAACGCCAGCGGCAACAACAGCGGCAATACCAGCAAGCGAAGCGACAAGCACAGGAAACGCCGCAGAGCAGAGGCTGGCAGCGTTGAAACAGAATCTGCCAGGCAAGTTTGTTGTCGCGCAAAACGAAGACGGCCAGACTGTTTTGGTAACTCCAAACGACAGAGCACGAGTGTTGCCAGACGATCCAGCCAAACAGGTCCGCGCGATCGAATCGCAACTGCGCAATCGCGGGATCAATCCGGATGACGTCGTTGCGGGCCGTGTGCGAGGCAGGAAACCAGCAGCCGTAACACAGACACAGACACAGACACCGGCACCAGTGGCAACAAGCCCACTAGCAGCACAGCCACCACAGCAACGCGGACCTTTGACGTCTGAGCAGCGAACAGCACTGAAGAAGATCGGTGCGGACTTCCTCGACGACATCGAGCCGGATGCAGATGGAAATCTGATTCAGGCGATTCCGAGCAGGGCCAGAGTGGTCATCAATGAAGCGGGTGCACGTGTTCCTCAGTCATGGCAGGAAATTCCTGTTGATGATCAGTCACGGATCAGAGAGAGCTATTCACAGGACGTCCGACGTACACTGAAAACGTCAAGCGCATGGAGAGTAGAAATCCGAGATCGGGCGAAAACAGCAATCAATTCTGAACTCGATGCAATGACTTCTGAGCAGGTTGCCACCGCGATTCTTCCACGAATGCGAAACAGAGTCGGACTTGAAAACGCCACCGTCGAAGATGTTAAAGCCATGCTTGACACCGGAGAGGAACTGGCCGCACAGACGAAAGAACGCTGGCGACTTGACACGGTCAATATGGGGTTGGTTGAAAAGCTCGACGGCCGAAGATCATGGATGCGTGGTCAGTATGCAGCAGCGGTTAACGAACGCATCAATAACGTTTCGCCGGAACAACTCTATAGACACGCACAAAGCAAGAACCTGATGAGTGCTCAGAATGCACCACGAACCGCGCAACTTCTGAATCAGTTTGGGATGACAACGCAGGATCTGGCATCGGTCATTGGAGCACGAGACGACTGGCAGGTCACAGTCACACCATCAGACTACAACGGTGGATCGTTGAGCATCAGCGTGAATAATTCAACGGCAAGAATGAGCCGTTCGATCCACATGGAAGATGGTAAAATGCGACTTTACAACAGTTCGTTCTTCATGGACGACAATGCACCAAAGGGGCTGGGACTTCAGGTGTTTTCTCAGTCGATCGCAAACGCAAAGCGTCTGGGGTTCGCAGAGGTCAAGACAATGCCATGCCGATCATCGACGATGGTTGGTTATGCAGTCTGGCCACAGTTCGGGTACGATGCTGATATCTCCAGCATCGGTAGCGGAGAAGTGCGACGGCGGACACAGGCGCAGTTTCCCAACGCGCGAACGATCCGTGACATCTATGACACGCCTGGCGGTCAGGAATGGTGGTGGGCAAACGGTGATTCACTTAACACCGCCAAGTTTGATCTGACATCCGGATCGCGTAACATGACAGCGCTACAGAACTATATGAAGAAGAAAAAAAGCCAGCGTGATCGAGTTCGTTCGTCAGCCCCGACAGCAACAGCGTAGAGTCTAGTGAGGTATCAGATGCAGTACGAAGAATCAAAAGAGCCGTCAGACGAAGAACTGTTCACTGATGACATGTTTGATGCACTCGATGAAGCCTACGACGCAGATGCAGAGAAGCGACGTCAGGAGTACAACATTGGCCAGAACAATGTCGAGGAGGGCATGGCAGACATGATTGAATCCGATCGGTTCGCCGAAGAGTTGTTCCCGGAAGACAACACATCGGAAGCTTAGTCTTCACAACGCAGAATAATTTCATAGAATTCAAGCCATCGGCGCGGGGGTGCCATCGAGGTTTGGCCACATGCCATTCGGTGCCCCACAATACGCATCCGCACAGCGATCACAGTCCATCAAAGACGGTGACGGCGACGGCGTCGTGTTCGATGGTACGCCGCAGGAACGGCCAGCGCCAAAGCACGAGAACCAGCTAAGCAATCACGAATCACACGCGGTGACACAAACACCGGAATTCAAACAGTGGTTCGAGGGTTCAAAAATCGTGAATCAGGATGGTTCACCAAAAGTGCTGTTCCATGGCACATATTTCGACTTCGAAAAGTTCGATGACAGACGTCTTGGCAATCAGTCTGAAGGCGTCGCAACCGCAGCGTTTGGGCATTGGTTCTTCGACAATGCCAGAGATGCTTCATTCTTCCAAAAAGACAATCCTAACGCCGTGGTTATGCGCGCGTTTGCAAGAGTTCGAAAACCCTACGTGATGGAAGAAGAAGAATTCCTGCAGTATGAGGAAGAACTGGAAGTATCGGACGGCGTTAAGTTCAGGAATCGACTCAAAAGCGAGGGCTATGACGGCGTGATTGTTCCGTCAATGCAGTGGATCGCAGTCTTTCAAAGTGAAGATATATGGGTTGATAGTTCAAAAGATTTCAGCAAGTCAGTTGCTATCTCTGCAATTTTCACCAGAGCCATGGAGATGAAAATGTCACACGTGACGTTCAAAGCTGCAGGACTAAAGGACGGCGACGGTGACGGGCTTATCTTCGACGGCACACCACAGCAACAGCCAGCGCCACGAAAACACACGGTCGACAAGTCTCATCCAGGCGTAAAGCCAAGTGAAGATGAGGCGTACTATATTGGCGGGCTGATGGACAAGATTGAACGCATGCGGCCGGATGAAGTGCCGTGGAGCCAGGAACAAACACTGCGCCACGAATCGCTGCGAAAAGTTCTCAAGGGTGATTCCTTGACTAAAGTGGAACACGCCGCCGCAGTCGGATACTTGCACAACTTCTACAACGATTCAAGAGGGTCGCGCGGACTTGGAGATCCATTTGCTGACAGGAAGCTGAACGTTGTCGCGTCACTCGGTAAAAAGCTGGGCATAGACGTCGAAGCCGAATGGATGAAAAAAAATCCGGGCGCTAGGCCGCGCCGAATATACCAGCCGCCAGTGCGTCGTGAGTGGGGTTCGCAAATCGCGCCAACAACCAAAAGCCTGATGGCAGACAGTGATATGTCCGGCAATCAACGGTCAGCAATTTCGTTCTTTCAGCGGGCACAATCACTCAAGGCCATCGGGAAGATCGGTATGTCGCCGGTCAAAAAGAAACGCGGCGGTCCGGGGCAGGAGATCGACGGCGACGGTGACGGCGTGATCTATGACGGCACAGCGCAGGAACGGCCGGTCGTGCGACGCATGCCGCAGGGCTTGAAGCCAGAGCCTGGAACAGTACCAGCGATGCCGAAGCTGAAGCCAAAACCGCCAGTGCAGCAGGCACAGCCGGTGACACCAACGCCAGCGCCAAAGCCAAAGCCGCAGCCAAAGCCGTCGCCGATGCAGAAGCAACGTGAGGCGGCTGGTAAGGAAGCAAAGCCACCGAAGCCACCAAAGGCAGCGATCGTCGATCCGAATACGGGCGAACAGATTTCCGCATTGCATACCGTAAAGCCGAAGACGATCGACAAGGCCAAGATTCCGCCAATGGCGAAAGCGGCCATTCATAATGCCGCAGCGACGATGACGCCACAGCGCTGCAGTGAACTGGCAAAGCTGTACGAAGACAACGCTGCAGAAGTCTGGCGAATTATTCCAATCTCACGCGACAAGCAGGACGATGCAGCAAGTCTGGCCAGAATCAAAGGCGATGATGACTACGAGTTGTATTTCAAGAAAGCCAAAGAGTTCGATGAGAAAGCCGCGCTGTGGGCGCACTACGCGGAAAATCCTGCCGATGCACAAAAGCCAATTGATATCAAAACACCACCGCAGAAGTCGTTCAATGAACTGGTGCCACTGAAAACCAGCGAGGATATTGACTTCGGACAGAGTTCTGGTGTTTACGACTGGGATGAACTGGACAGCTACACGCAGCGACGGGTCAAAAATGACTGGGTCAATGATCGCATGCGAGACTCTGATTTCCTTAACTGGGTCGGCGAATCAACCCGCGAAGGAATCGACACGGAAGAACTCATCCGCGAAAACCTGGATGAGTTGTTGCCACAAACAGACTGGGACAAGCTGGATGTTGGGCAAAGAGAAGTCGCGGACCAGATCGAACAGACAGTAAAAGAGGCGATGAAAAATGGTTTGAAGATTGGCAAGGAAATGACACCGGCCGATTTAGAGTCCATCAGAAAGAGTCTGCTGGAGAGTTCGCTGGACTGGAAGAACGGTGACCTGGACGACGCGACGGCAGAACAACTTGTCGATCTGGCAACGGCGTCGCTGAATCAATCAGAGCCAGGCGTTGTCAATATCCCAGGGGAAGACGATATCGCCGAAATCCTTCAGATCGACGACGACGATGCCGTCAGCCAATTATATGAAATCTGGAAGCGAGGACGGTCGGAAGCCATCAACGATTTGATCGATAACGAAGTCGAATCAAGAATGAGCGATGACGACACGCTGCAAGAATACGCGGAGATGGAATGGGACAACATGGACGATGATGCGATGCTGCAAGCCGCAAAAGATCATGGACATGCGGAAGAGTATTCAGAGCAGTCAAGCACCATCAGTTCACCGGAACTTCGAGAACTTGGAATCGAGGACGCCGCGTCATTCGTCGGGGCACCTGATGGGGCAACTGTGACCGTCGACGGGACCACGATCAACGTCGAGGGCTACGGCGGGCTGGATATGAAACGCGAAATCAGCAGCGGGTCGATCTATTCATCGCATTTCTATGCCGGTTCGC
>JBIPLL010000606.1:0-8640 GCA_044368425.1 Beijerinckiaceae bacterium | reverse complement strand
TGGGAAATAAACGACAGTTGTATTCGCAGATACAAGGTCAGCCTCCATCTTATATCCAGCAGCCTTGAACAAGTGAATCATTGGGTCGGTATTCCCAAAACGAATTGCTCTCAAGAAATAGTCTCCGCCTGGTGCCCAGTGTACTCCTGGAGTTGCGCCAGAAAGAATTGATACAGACCCTGATGGCTTAACAGTTGTGACTCTAATGGACTCACGAACGCATAGCCATTCAGAATAAGAATGATCATATTTACGAATAGTGTTATAGCCTTCGTCCATCCATTCACGCACAACAGGTAAGCCAAATTTGTCTGAGAATGATGCTATGCCTGTAAGTGATGTACCAATACGACGATTACGCTGCATGATACCGTTTGTCTGTTGCCAGTGTGTTGGTATCAGCGTTACTGTCTTGCCATAGAGGTAGGCAAACTTAAGGGTGCGTAGAAAGTCTTCCTTGGATTCATGACGATTTAAATGTACCTCGACCAAGGTGCATAGTTCGTATGATTCCAATGGCTGCTCTGCACAAGGATTGAATCCCATTACACGGTAATCTTTACCATCTGGTGCATCCTTAAGTCTGCCATAGTTTCTAGCAACGTCAAGCCAAATAAATCCTGGCTCTCCGTTATCAACGATTAGGTCTACGTAGTCTTCGTACTTTGTACCTACCGTCGCAGAAATAGAGTTGTTAGACATCCATGCCCAACCTGGGTTTTCTGGATCAAATGAGTTACGATCTGGAAAAACCTCAGCATTCTTTAAATTCATAAAATCTTTATCTTCTGATCCACCCAAAGCCAATGTGGCAGATCGTCTAACATTTCCTGATACCACACAGGTACCAATAAGATTAACGATGTCTACTATTGCTCTTGAGTCAAGGATTTCTCCCGCTCTACCGCCGATTACAGACCTGATCTGCTTGTGCAACTGTATAAGTGGTGCAGGTCCACTTGCTGTACCGCCAAAACCCTTGATAGGCGCTCCTAGAGGCCTAATTAGGTCATAGTTAAACTCTTGGATATACATGTTAGGCTTTAAAAATGAATTAATCAATAATCTAACAGACTCTACCCAACCCTCACGAGTATCTGGTATTTCATATACCTGTTCTGGTTCTGTTGGTGCATAAATAGGAAGTTTCTTCTCCCCGCCTAAAGTATCAAAACCTACACCTACACCCATCATAAGGGCATCCATTACCCAGCCAAACAACTGTCCTGGGTCGTTGCGATCAATGTCTTTAGTAGATACCATAGCGCAGTTTTGAAGTGCTGCAGAGTTCTTCTTCTCCATTGTTAAGGCTGTTCCAAAAGACCATAGCCCTCTTCCTGGAGGTGTCCACTTAAGTTCAAATAAACGCTGGTATGCTTCTTTTGCAGACGACTGAGCCTTATAGTCATTCCAAGGTAGCCTGTTTTCTTTTGCATGATTCTTCTGTGCTGAATACATACCCTCGATTACTCTACGACAAACCTCATGCCATCTTTCCTTGGTACCATCTTCCTTCATACGGGAGTAGGTACGAATAAATGTAATCTCTCCTAATGAATTACCGCCTGCATCTGTAAATCCAAATGGGGGTTCCTTTGTTTTATACTCATTTATGAAATCTTCTGATAAACGAAAACTAAAAAAATCTGACACGTGTTTCTCCTTATTAAAAACGATTATGTGTTAATTATAGCAGAGTTTTCTAAAAAGCAAAACTCTATAGATACTGTAAAGACTTAGAGTTTATAAATTTTCCCAATGAAGGTAATTTCTAAATTCTCCATGCCCCATAACTTTTGGATCTACCCACCAGTCTTCATGATACGATCTGTGAATTAAGGCATATCCAAATGAATCTAAAATTTCTCTTTGTGCATCTCTAATTGCAATGTTTCTCCAATACATATTGGCGTCGTGTTCAAATGTAATTAATGTAAACCTATATGTATTTAAAGGTACTGCAAGAAGCCCATGAAGTGTCCAGTGGCTATTTCCAACTGGTCTACCCGCCAGATCATATCCAGCATCTATGTCTAGTTGTAAATAATCTATTTGCTTTGGAAAATTATTTTCTTTAAAATATTTCATATAGTCAAATGATAAAGCATCCCCCATACAAGGATTTTTTCTATTTTTATTAAACTCTTCTCGCATTGAATCTATAATTTCAAATGAAACCCCATTCCAGTCATATTCCTGCTCTAGTAAAAATGTATTATTACCATTACTATAGTGTGCTGCGCCTAACTCAACATAATGACCATTCTTTTTACCTTTTAGAATATCTATAACAAATTGCTCTTGCTGTGTTGTTTCATGTTTCATTTAAATAACTCCTTATTGAGTATGGTTGGAAATTCTTCTGTTCCCTGTATAAATACAGTTGAGAAGTATCTTATTCTATCACCTAAAACTGGAAAAGATCCGTGTACTATATGACCACCGTGAATATATAGAGTATTTGCCTTTGGTTTAATTGTCATATTTAAATCTGGATAGTCTAGTTCTCCTCCATCATAGTTGTCGTTATAATAAAGACAAAAGCCATATCCTATGTAATATGGAAGATCTGGTATCCATTGATCGGCGTGATGCGTCATAAAGTCTCCAGTTTTATATCTGTTTAAACCTAACTTTTCTGGATAATAAGAATAAGAGTCAAAAAGGTTTTTCATTTTATTATTTATATCAGTAAAAATATTATCTACATTAAAACGTAAATGCTTTCCATACCAAAAATCTGGTATCTCATTTCTCTTTTTTGCCTCTTCATCAAACCAGGCTTCTTCTGGAGTATTTTGAATAATAAAATTGACAGCATCAAGTTCTTCTTTACTTAAGAAATTTTTAATCTCATATACATCATCATATAGTTTATTTATTTCCATTATGCACCTACATATACTTACTATTAGCAATATGGCTAATCTCTATATGATTAATATTTACGTGTTTTGGTAATGAGGCAACCCACCTTATTGATTCGGCTAGATCACTTGCTGTCAATGCATTATCTTTCTTTTCTATTTGGGTATCTATTGTACCTGGACAAATTTCTGTTATCTTAATTCCATACTCTGGAAACTCCATCCTCATAGTATCTATTAATGCCATTTCTCCTCTTTTAGCATTACTATAGTTACCGCCACCTCTAAATGGTATCTTACCACAAAGAGAAGTTATAAAAATAATTGTTGCAGCATCTGACCTTTGTAAACATGGAACAAACAATTGAGAAAGATACATTGGTCCAGAAACATTTATGTCGTATGCCTTTCTAAAATTATCCATACTTTCATTAATTATAAAGGTTGGTCCAGAACCGCCTCCAGCATTATTTACTAAAAGATCTAATTTAATGTCTTTGTATTTATTAAAAAATTCTTTAATTTCTGATTCGCTTGTTATGTCTAACTTATACGTTTCAATATTATCAGAAATAAGTTCAGATACCTTAGTCAAGTCTCTTGATACAGCAATAACCTTATATCCATTTTCTGAAAGTAGTTTTACAGTTGCATATCCAACACCCTTACTTGCGCCTGTAACTATTGCTGTTTTCACTACATACCTTGCTGTTGGTTAAGTTGCATATTGTTGTGAATCCAGTGGCCTGGAACCATATACTTAACACCAGACTTTACTGTATGCGCTGTATGAAAATATGGTGCTTCTGCTGGAAAAATAATAACGCTATTTGCTTTTGGCTTTATGCCAAAATCTATTGCATTATTTGCAACAGCATCATCATAATCTAAGTTAACTGGTGGAGCACCGTGAACCCATCCGTCTTTGCTGTTCCATCCACCATCATAATTTTTTAACTGAAATGATATTTCTCCACCTTCACAATCATCATTGAGATACATAACTAGAGAATATCTCAAAGTCTTATCCCCATCTAACTGATCAAAGTGTGCACCCATTGCCATTCCAGTATAGTATTTTTTAATATTAAAAGTTGGGAATAGTCTTGGCTCATCAAAGTCACCCATGGCCTCTGCATAATCCTTACAGACATTATATAGAGTTGTCATGACTGCATCATAAATATATTTGCTTTTTTCTCCAACTATACCGCCAGACTTTGAGATAGCATCGATATCAAAAGTCTTTGTTTCTCCATAAATAAAATCTTTGTCATTAGATGATGTCCATTTTTGCCAAAGGTTAACCTTGGTGTCATCATAAAACTCCATGGTGTCTAGTTCATTTAAAGTTTTTAAAAACACATCAAAGTTATCTATTGCATCTGTATAATAATATACTTTTGGATCTAGTATTTCTCTATTCATTTTCAATACCTATTTCTTTCGTAATGACCTATCTCTTTTATAAAGCCAACTATAACATATCTTATTGGCCCATCCCCTACATGCTTTACTCCATGCTCATATTCTTCATTTCCTGGAAAAAATAATAAGTCTCCTGGCTTTGGCCTTAATGATATATCTTTATTTGGAAAGAATAATTCTCCATCTACATAGTCATCATTAATATATATTATTGTTGCATAGTGTATCGATGGATCTGTGTGCTGATCAGTATGTGATTTTAATTCTACGCCCTTTTGCATTCTTTGAATAGTAGCAAGTCCACTAAGTTCAAGTCCTGGAAAAGATGGATGAATTATATCTGCTAGTCTTCCATAAAAAACATTTTGTTCTGGGTGGTGCTTAATGTTTAAATTTTTATCTACCCAGTTTTGAGTAATTTCAAATTTTCCTTCAGCGACTAAGTTATCAACATCTTCTCTACCAAACTTTTCCAAACAAAATCTTTTTAGGTTTCCCATGTACTCTACTTCCCAATCTTCTTGAGAAGCACCATTGATGATACCCCAAATAAAATCTAATTCTTCTTTTGTTAAAAAGTCTTTGATCCAAAGTAATTCTGGAGTTACCTCTTCAAACTCTAAGTTATTGTTTTTTAAATTTTCTTTTAAAGAATCCATCATGTTAAACAGCATCTCCTTTAAATAGATAGGTATTGCCATCTTCATCTATTTTATATCCATCTTTAAGAAGGTTTTGCCACTCTGCTCTTTCAATTTCCTGCTTGGCTCTAGTCTCTCTCATCTCTTCTGCCCAGGCATCTCTTAATTCTTGTGGATATGCGTCTTCTTCACGATCATCCCAGAAAGATCCGATTGTATATCTAACACCCTTAGTTATAAGAGTCACTTCATGCATATTGTTGAATCCCCCATCAAAAGCAGCAAGCATTCCAACTTTAGGCTTTATGCTTATTTCTTGATCTGGAAACTGCAAAAGGCCTCCCTCAAAATCATCATTTAAATATAAAAATGCTGCGTATCTGCTTCTAGTGAATGCGCCAGAGTTTCCATGCTCATCCGTATTGTCAGAATGTTTCCTTGCGTATGCACCTGGCTCCCACTTTTGTGTATGATAACCAATCTGTGAAATTATCTTTGGGTCAAGATCATGAACGCTTGCGACAGCATCTATAATACCCTTTTTCATTTGTGTAAAAATATCAGAAGGCAGACCTTCGTCAACTACATGTTCGTCATTATCTTGTGGAAGAACAGAAGAGTATGATTCATAAAATGATATTGGCATCCAACTAATTGTTCCCAACTCTGCATGCTTATCTAAAACTTTTACAAGTTTAGCAGCAACTTGAGGATCAATAAAGTTTTCATAAATAACTATATCTTTAGTTATTCTATTTTTATTATTTAAGTTCAATTTTCTGTACCCCTTCTTTGTCTATTTTAACTTTATTTGGATTATTTTTTCTATATTCACTACATAAATCCTCATATA
Source organism: Beijerinckiaceae bacterium (assembly GCA_044368425.1). Taxonomy (GTDB): domain Bacteria; phylum Pseudomonadota; class Alphaproteobacteria; order Rhizobiales; family Beijerinckiaceae; genus JBIPLL01. The sequence continues at coordinate 2,851 of JBIPLL010000606.1, read as the reverse complement.
CTGAAGTCCAAGAATCTCCAAATTCTTTTTCTTTCATTTTCCATTCTTCTGATGGCTCTTCATATTTTAACCAATGTGATCTAGATATATATTTATTATTTTTAGAAACAGCCTTTGCTGCATGTATAAATACCTTACCATCTTCAGTGAGATAATCTGGATGTCCTGCTGGGAAAACCAATATATCTCCCTTTTTAGGAGCATACGTCATTTGCTTATTGTTTACATAAAATGAAATTTCTCCACCCTCATAATCATCATTATGATATACCAAAGTGCTAAAAACAAATTTATATCCTGGACTCTTAATTGGCTCTCTTGTGTAATCAGAGTGATATGTCATAGCAAGGCCATTGCTATATGCTTCGTATCCAGCAGTACCTGTTGATTCATTTGCTATGTCATAGGAACAAAGTTGTGGCCCACCACACTTCCATAGTTTGTGTTTCTTGTCTTGAGAGAATGCACCAAAATCAACATCTAAGCCATATCTTTCAATATAGTCTTTATCTACCATGTATACATTTTTTGCTATTTCCAACAACATATCATATTGGTCAGACTCTAGTCCTTCTAGATTATTTTTTTCCTGAACAACATCATATCCTTTTTCATGAATATTAATTAAGTTTGGTGTCTGACCTACATATCTCCCAAAATTCATCCAACTTGACCATTTACAAAAATTTGTATCTTTGGCCTCCGACTCTCTGATAATTGCTATATTTTTATCTATATCTTCAAATAAACCTTGATAAAGCATTATGTATGGGTATAATTCTTTTGCAACAAAGTTATTATTCATGATTTCTCCTTATACCGTTTTTCGGATCCCAGGACTTTACTTCTTCTTCTGTAGGGAAAATTCTATGATACTTTACATTTGGGTCTGGCTTTATGTCTCCAGTATGCTCTAAAATTTCCCAAAAAAACGGACAGGTATATCTTAAAGATTTTTTAACTTCTGTTACTCCATGGACATAGTTCATATCTCCTGGGAAAAAGTATGCTGAACCACGCTTTGGTTTAAATTGAACATTTTGATATGGAAAATATAACTCTCCACCCTCATAGTCATCATTAATATAAAACAAACTTGAAATATCGTAATATGGAAAATCATTTGGTAATCCAGCATCTGATCCAAAGTGCAACTCTTTGTCTGCGTGAGGCATTTGAAATTGTCCTGGATTCCACTTAACAATTGTTTGTCCTGTAGGTTGTACCTTTACCTTAAAAAAATCTTCAATAATTGGCTGAAGTCTATTAAATAATCCTATTAGTACTGGAAGAATTTTTGGATCGTTTGCATCTAAAGATGGCGCAGTTGCAACTCTGTCTTTCCAATATTCTGAATCATAAATCACTGTTCCATTTTCATTTATATGACTTTGAGTTACATCCCAAATAGTTATGTTTCTTGCTGCCTTTTCTAAAAAGTCAACCTCTTCTGCAGTCATAAAATTTTCTAACTCAACTATATTTTCAGGACCATAGCCAAAAAACCCAGATGGTGTATCTGATGGCGTTCTTATTACCTTTACTGCATCTTCTGGTATCATATTATTATTATATCATCCTATAGTGTTATCTTTTACATATAACTTTAGTGTCTTTACTTCATGAGACCCTACAGACTCATTCTTTTCATTTACAGCATTTCTATACCAATCCGTCCAGTTGCCAGAAGAATTTAATACCTGTGCTGCTTCTCCATAAGCAATGTTTGAATTTGTCCTAGAGCGATCCTCATCTTTATATTCTACAATTTCAATAGATGTATTATTTAAATGTGTTAAAGATATTGGAATAATTGTTGCAATAGGTGTCCCTGCTTTTATAATGGTTTCTACATTAGCCTTTTTTGCTTTAAGGGCAAGTGGTAGCGGGTTGTCATAGAATGAAGTACTAATCACACTGGACATAGTTTCAAAGTCATCATTAAAATAGTTAACTGGATGTATTGTCCAAATACTAACATCTGGATCTGTTCTAAAAACTAAGGAAGTATTTAAACTTATTGAAGACTGCCCTCTTCCAGAGTATGAACCTGACGGACTTGTAATTTTTACATGTTGATCGGTCTGGTCATTTATTCCATCCCATGTAAAAACTATATCTTCTGAGCATGAAAGATACCAACCTATAACATTTGATTGAGTTACTGGAAAACATCTGTATGCATGATTTTCAGATGTAAGGTCCATCCAGTCTCTTTTGATTGACATTGGTTCAATGTTAAAAATACATCCTGGCATCTTTTCAACTGTAATATTAAACATTATTCATTGGCCCACTTTGGATCATACATATCTGGCGTATGATACTTTTTACTGTAATCCAACATCGTTACAATTGAATATTTGTTTCCAGAATGTACTGGCATTGCCTGATGTGGATACATAAAATTTGATGGGAAAACATACAGATCTCCAGCCTTTGGCTTTATGTTTAAGTTCTGCAGTCTAAAATACAACTCTCCGCCATCATAGTCATCATTAATATATGCAACCAAAGAAACGGTGCAGTTATAAGAGAATCCATGATCGTGGTGCTCTTTAAAGTGTTGTCCTGGTCCATACTTGATAAAGTTAAATGCCTCCCAATACTTTAATGGCATAATGTTATAATCTCTACGATAATCATCTACTGCTGGAGCCTGTGCGTCATAAACGTCTTGCCAAATTTTTTGAAGCAAAAGAGAGTCTTCGCTTTTATCGTTTTCGATATCTGTCTTTTTAAACTTGAAGTCATAACAGTCACGATAGTCTGGCATTAACTGTTGATACCCTACATATGCTGGTAGCCAGTGATATGGCTTACCTTCTGGAGATAACTCTCCCCATGGTGC
>JBIPLL010000072.1:0-8669 GCA_044368425.1 Beijerinckiaceae bacterium | reverse complement strand
AATACAGATACGGCCGATATCGCGGCAACCGTCTCCCAGGTCGCGGCCCTCGCCCGCGCCGGATCGGAACTGGTGCGCATTACCGTCGATCGCGACGAAGCCGCCGCCGCTGTTCCCCATATTCGCGACCGCCTGATGCTCCAGGGCGTGAATGTGCCTCTCGTGGGCGACTTCCATTATATCGGCCACAAGCTCCTGACCGATCATCCCGCCTGCGCGGAGGCGCTGGCGAAGTACCGGATCAATCCGGGCAATGTCGGCTTCAAGGACAAGAAGGACCGCCAGTTCAGCCAGATCGTCGAGCTGGCCATCCGCTACGGCAAGGCCGTTCGGATCGGCGCCAACTGGGGATCGCTCGACCAGGAACTCCTGACGGCCCTGATGGACCTGAATGCGGGGTCGCCCCGCCCCGTCGATGCGCGCACGGTCACCCGCGAGGCGCTGGTGCGCAGCGCGCTCTATTCCGCCGCGCGCGCCGAGGAAATCGGCCTCCCGCGCAACCGGATCGTGCTGTCAGCCAAGGTTTCGGCCGTGCAGGACCTGATCACGGTCTATCGCGAACTGGCCCGGCGCTCGGATTACGCCCTCCATCTGGGATTGACGGAAGCCGGCATGGGCTCCAAGGGCCTCGTTGCCTCATCGGCCGCGCTGGGAATCCTGCTCCAGGAGGGCATCGGCGACACGATCCGGTATTCGCTGACGCCGGAGCCGGGCGGGGATCGCACGCTGGAGGTCCGGGCGTCCCAGGAACTGCTCCAGACCATGGGATTTCGCACCTTCGTGCCGCTGGTGGCTGCCTGCCCCGGCTGCGGGCGCACGACCTCGACCGTGTTCCAGGAACTCGCCCGCGACATTCAGGACTGGATCGTCTCATCCATGCCGGAATGGAAGAGCCGCTATCCCGGCGTCGAGGGGCTCAACGTCGCGGTCATGGGCTGCATCGTCAACGGACCGGGCGAATCGAAGCACGCCGATATCGGGATTTCGCTCCCCGGCACCGGCGAAAGCCCGACAGCACCCGTCTTCATCGATGGAGCCAAGGCCGTCACCCTGCGCGGTCCAGGCATTGCCGCCGACTTCAAGGCGCTCGTGCAGCGCTATATCGAGAACAGGTTCGGCACGTCGGGAACGTGAGCCCCTTGACAGCGGCGTCGGGCAAGCGCTTGTCCACAGCCCGTCTGGCCATGTTCCGGGCATCTGCCCGGCATGGTAAGAACGCGCTCCCAAAGCTCGCCTTCCGCGCGGAGATTCCTGATGGCGCTGCCTGAGCCCCCCTCCGCCGACAAGCCCGGCCCGACGCCGGCAATGGCGGAGCATGCAGGCCGCGCCGAGGCGGCGCCTGCACCCGGCAATGGCCAGCCCGCCGACGGCAGCGATGCTGCACCGGCAGGCAGCCATTCGGGCGGGCATGGCACCGCCTCGTTCTGGGCGCTCGCGCTGGGCGCCGTCGGCGTCGTCTATGGCGACATCGGCACGAGCCCGCTTTACGCCCTGCGCGAGACGATCGCGGCAGCGTCGGGCCACGGCACAGGCGTGGTCGAGCGCGGCACGGTCATCGCGGTCCTGTCGCTGATCCTCTGGTCGCTCGTGATCGTGGTCACGCTGAAATATGTCGTGATCCTGCTGCGGGCGGACAATAACGGTGAAGGCGGCACGCTCACGCTGGTCGCCCTCGCGCAGCGCGCCATGGGCGGACGCAAGGGCCCGGTCCTGGCGCTCGGCATAGCGGGCGCCGCACTCTTCTACGGCGACGCCGTGATCACGCCCGCCATCTCGGTCCTGTCGGCGGTCGAGGGCCTGAAGCTCGTGACGCCGGCCTTCGAGCCCTATGTGGTGCCGATCGCGCTCGGCATCCTGATCGCGCTCTTTGCCGTCCAGAGCAAGGGAACCGGGCGCGTCGCCGCCTTTTTTGGCCCGATCACGCTGCTGTGGTTCATCGTGATGGCGGCGCTGGGCATCCTGCACATCGCCGACGACCCGGAAGTGTTCAAGGCCATCAATCCGTGGTGGGGCGTATCCTTCATCGCGACACATCCTGGCCTGTCGCTGGCGATCCTCGGTTCTGTCTGCCTCGCGGTAACGGGCGCGGAGGCCCTTTATGCGGATCTCGGCCATTTCGGACGCGGGCCCATCCGCGCGGCCTGGAGCATCGTGGTCTTCCCGGCCCTTGCGCTCAACTATCTCGGGCAGGGCGCCCTGATCCTCGCCCGCCCCGAGACCGCCGTGAACCCGTTCTATCTGCTGGCGCCGGACTGGTTCCTGCTGCCGCTCGTGTGCCTCGCCACCATGGCGACGATCATCGCGAGCCAGGCGGTCATTACCGGCGCCTTCTCGCTCACGCGGCAGGCGATCCAGCTCGGCCTCCTCCCGCGCCTCGAGATCCGCTTCACGTCGGAATCGCATGCCGGCCAGATCTACATGCCGCGCGTGAACTTCATGCTGCTGCTCGCCGTCATCGTTCTCGTGATCGGCTTCGGCTCATCGTCGCGGCTGGCCAATGCCTATGGCATCTCGGTCTTCGGCGCGATGACGGTCGATGCGATGCTTGCCTTCATCGTGGTCTGGAAGGGCTGGCGCTGGTCGTTCGCGGCGGCGGCAGCGCTGATGCTGCCCTTCCTCCTGGTGGATTTCGCCTTCTTCGGAGCGAACCTGCTGAAGGTCCTCTCCGGCGGCTATGTCCCTCTCTTCATGGCGACGGTGCTCATCGTGACGATGTGGACCTGGGTGAAGGGCACGGGGATCCTGTTCGAGAAGACGCGCAAGGTCGATGTGCCGGTGGTCGAGCTCGTCAAGATGCTCCAGAAGAGCCCGCCGCATCGCGTCAAGGGCACGGCCGTCTTCCTGACGAGCGACCCTGACACGGCGCCCGCCGCGCTCCTGCACAACCTGAAGCACAACAAGGTGCTGCACGAGAAGAACGTGATTCTGACGATCCGCACCGCCGACACGCCGCGCGTGTCGGAAAAGGAGCGCGTGCGCCTCGAGCCCATCGAGGAGGGCTTCTGGCGTCTGGTCATGACCTTCGGCTATGTGGAAACGCCCAACGTGCCGAAGGGGCTCGCAGTGCTGCGCAAGCAGGGCTTCAAATACGACATCATGTCGACATCGTTCTTCCTGTCGCGCCGGTCCATCCGTCCGGCCGCCCAGTCCGGCATGCCGATCTGGCAGGACAAGCTGTTCATCGGTCTCGCCAAGACAGCCAACGACGCCACGGACTTCTTCCAGATCCCGACCGGTCGCGTCGTCGAGGTCGGCACGCAGGTGACCGTCTGAGGACGCTGACCGCAGGGTCCAGCGGCTGGGGTCAAGCCCAGGCTCAGGAGCGACGCTGGCCGACGAACTGCGCAACCTCGCGCAGGATCTCGCCCTGGGCCCCGAACGGCCGAAGCTGAGCCATCGCGCGTCGGACCAGTCCGTCGCGCTCCTCGCGCGCGGCTTCGAGCCCAAGCAGGTCGACGAGCGTGGCCTTGCCCGCTGCGGCATCCTTGGCTGTCGCCTTGCCAAGTTCGTCGGGACTGGCCTCTCGGTCGAGGATGTCGTCGGCGATCTGGAAGGCCGCCCCGATGGTTCGGCCGAAAGCACGCAAGCGCTGGCGCATGGCCGCATCGGCTCCGGCAACGATCGCGCCGGCCTCGACGCTGAAGGCAATGAGCGCCCCGGTCTTCATCGCCTGCAATTGCCGCACTTCGTCCGCTTCGAGCGAAGCGGCGCCGTAGCGGCCCTCGGCGGCGAGGTCGAGCATCTGCCCGCCGCCCATGCCCCCCAGGCCCGAGGCACGGGCGAGCCCGACCACGAGCTGGCTGCGGATCTCCGCATCGGCATGGGTCGCAGGCTCCGCCATCATCTCGAAAGCAAGCGTCTGCAGCGTATCGCCCGCCAGGATCGCCGTCGCCTCGTCGAAGGCCCGGTGCACAGTCGGCCTGCCCCGGCGCAGGTCGTCGTCATCCATGGCCGGCAGGTCGTCATGAACCAGCGAATAGCAATGCAGGAGCTCGATGGCGGCGCCGGCCCGCAGCGCCTGTTTCGGGTCGCCTTTCAGGAGCCGCGCCGTCTCCATCGTCAGGAACGGGCGCAACCTCTTGCCGCCGCCCAGCACCGCATGGCGCATGGCTGCCACGAGCCGTTGCGGCCGGGCAATCTCGCCCACACGCGCGCTGTCTCCCAGCCGGCTTGCCAGGAGGGTCTCGACGCGGCGCGCCCCTGCATTGAGCCGGGCCTGGAAGGAAGCGGACAGCGTCATCAAACTCGTCCCCCGAACGCGTCACGTGGAGCCGCAGGCACGGCCGGCCGGTCGCAGCAGCTCCCGCCACCGGATGGCGACGTCGGATCCGGCAGCCCCGTGCCTTCCTGACTGAAGCGCAGCCTCGCTTCAAGTGACTCACGGAACTAAGACTTCCCGGTCCCGCAGGCAGGCTCGACTTTCCCGACGGCAGGGGCGACATCAGGAAGAAGCGGGCCGAACTCGGCTCATGCGAGCGGCGGACGATCGGCTTGGCGGGATCACAGGGAAGCGGCAGGGGAAATGGAAGCGGCAGGCCCGCAGGTCAGGCTGGCCGCCGTGCCCGGGTCCCGGGCCGCTGGCGCGCGGGGCGGCTCCTGCTGGTCCTCGCTCTCGCAGCGATGCTGGCCCCGGTCCTGCTGATCGGGCTCTATGCGCTCGTCCCGCCTCCCTCGACGCTGATGCTCTGGCGCTGGGTGAGCGGACAGGGCGTGCAGCGCGACTGGGTTCCGCTGGAGCGCATCTCCCCGCACCTCGTGCGAGCCGTGATCGCCGCGGAGGATGCGCGCTTCTGCCAGCATGGCGGGGTGGACTGGGACGCCCTGCGCGAGGTCATCGAGACATCGGACGAGGACGGCCCGGCACGTGGCGCCTCGACGCTCACGATGCAGACGGCCAAGAACCTCTTTCTCTGGCATGGCCGGTCTTACATCCGCAAAGGGCTGGAATTGCCGCTTGCGGCCCTTCTCGACACGCTCTGGTCGAAACGGCGTGTGCTTGAGGTCTATCTCAACATTGCCGAATGGGGCGAGGGCACCTTCGGTGCGCAAGCCGGCGCACGACGTGCCTTCCGCAAGTCCGCCGCCGATCTCACCCCGCGCGAGGCCGGGCTGATGGCCGTGGCCTTGCCCAATCCGCTGCGCCGCGACCCCGCGCGCCCCTCGCGAGCCCTTCAGGCGCGCAGCGCCTTGCTTGCGGGCCGCCTGATCCGCGAGGATATCGACCTGTCGTGCCTGGGTCTGCTTGCCGGCAGACGCGCCCGCGCAGCGCTGCAAACCATGTCGCCCGCCGATCAGGCCACGGGCGCGAATCCTGCGCCGCGGGGCTAGCCTTCCTCCACGACCCCCTGTATAAGCCCGCGTCTCGCATGGCGCGGATTGACTGTTGTCGGGCATGGCCCGGCGCTGTCGTCCCTCGCCTGCAAAAGGCTTTGGCATCCGGCTGTGGCGTCATTCGTCGCCCGCCTGGCGCCCCAACCCAACTGGCCTCGCCCGCAAGGCGCGCAGGTTTGTAAGACCGGAGTCGAACATGGCCGTTCCGAAAAGAAAAACCTCGCCGATGAAGCGCGGCCACCGCCGTTCGGCCGATGCGCTGAAGCAGCCGACCTACGTTGAGGACAAGTCCTCGGGTGAACTGCGCCGTCCCCATCACGTCGATCTGAAGACGGGGATGTATCGCGGCCGTCAGGTGCTGAAGCCCACGACTCAGGCTTGATCTGGTGCCTTCGGGCGCCCCGCTTTCCTGAACGTCGTTGCAATGTCCGGTAACGGGCTGGAGCTTCTCCGGCCCGTTTTCGTGTGTCTGGACTGTTTTCAGGCCCGACTGATGTCGCATCTCCGGCCGCCTCTGGCATCCGGGAGCGCGAGAGCCTCGCCTGCATTGGCCGCTCAGGCCAACAAACGACAATATGGCTTCTGAGGCACGCGCCCCGGCCGGGCTCGGTCCGCATAGCGGGCGCTGGCGAGGGCGGGGGCCAGAATGCGGCGATCGCGCTGGGTTTCCTCCCGCTGCAGGCTCGCGATGACCTGCGTGATGAAGGCCGCGGACGCCTGGTCCCAGCGCGAGGCGCTGCGGACGCCGGGGCGCAGGATCTCGCCCTCCAGGGGAACAGGCAGATTCGGCGAGGCGGAGAGCCGGCCGGATCCGACGTCCTGCGCCGTTCCAGCCGGCTTCCGCCCGGCCTCCCCGTTCCTGTCATCAGCCTGGTGGCTCATGGTTCCTCCCGTCCTCGGGAGGAGAAGAGCAAGCGGCGGGCCGCGTCTTAACGGGGCGTTAAGGCTGCTTTCCGCATCTTTGTGACACAGAATCCAGTGAGCATATGTGAATTGTCCCGATCCGGGCCACGGAAAGCAGTCATGACTCTCGAGACCCCAGCCTGTGGCCAGCCGCTCGACCCGCGTGCCATCCTCACCTCGATCGGCGAGGTGGTCTATACATGGGACCTGTCCTGCGACGCCCTGATCTGGGGAGCCAATGCCTCCGACCTGTTGGGCGCGCATGCCGAGCGCCTGATCTCCGGGCGCAGCTTTGCCGGCCACCTCGAGCCTGGTTCGGGCCGGTCGCCGCATGAGGCGATCACCCAGTCCGATCGGCGCGACGAGGGCACGGGGGTTCCCTATCGCACGCGCTATGTCCTGACGCTTGAGCCCGGCCTGTCCTATTCCGTTGAGGATACCGGCCGCTGGTTCGTCGACATGGAAGGCCGTCCCGGCACCGCCCATGGCGTGCTCCGCCTCGAGCGCATCGCGCCGGAGGGCTCGCAGCGCACCGGCATCCACGATATCGGCGATCGCGCCCGTCTGGTGTCGCGGCTTGAGGACGAGCTCGTCGACGCGCGCGCGGGGCGCCGCACGGTCGCGGTCCTCGTCATCGCCGTCACCGAACTCGGCATGCTCAATGAGGAACTGGGCGAGGAAGGCGGCGACGAGATCATGGCCGAGATGTCCCGGCGCCTCGCCGGGACCATGCGCCGGCGCGACGTGCTGGTGCGCTATGCCGGCAACCGCCACGCAGCTATTCTCGTGTCCTGCCCTCCCGAGCAGCTGGAACTCGCCGCCAACCGCCTGATCAAGGCCGCGACCAACTCCCCTGTCGAGACGTCGCGTGGGGCGGCGGGCGTGCGCGTGCGCATCGGCGCGGCTCTGTCGCCCGACCACGGCGTCGATGCCGGGCAGCTTCTGCGCCGGGCCGAGGAAGCTTTGGGCGAGGGGAAGCGGCTGAGCACGCCAGGCATCATGCTCTATCGCAGCGACCCCCGCCGCGAGGAGGAGCGCATCGCCCGCGGCGCCGCCAGCCATGACGTGGTCGCAGCCCTGAACGACCGCCGCCTCGTCCTCGCCCGCCAGCCGATCGTGGAAGCCGGCTCACGGCAGGTGGCGTTCCACGAGGGTCTGATTCGCCTGCGCAGGCTGGACGGCACCATCGCCGGCGCGGGCGAGATCGTGCCCTCCGTCGAGAGGCTCGGCCTTGTCCAGCTTGTGGACATGCGCGTGCTCGAACTGGCCGTGCGCCATCTCTGCGCACAGCCGACTCAGCGCCTCGCCATCAATATCTCTCCGCTCACGCTGGCCGATGCGGCCTGGCTGCCCGAGCTCGCCGCGCATCTGGGTGCCCATCCCGGCGTTGCCGAGCGGATGATCATCGAGATCATCGAGACGGCGGCCATCGAGGACCCGCGCGCCATGCGCAATCGGCTCGATTGCATGAAGGCGCTCGGCGTCTCGATCGGCATCGACGATTTCGGCGCAGGCCATACCTCGTTCCGCCACCTGCGCGGCTTTCCCATCGACCTGCTCAAGCTCGACGGCGCCTTCGTGCAGAATCTCGGCCGCTCCGCCGATGACAGCTTCTTCGTCCGCACCCTGATCGACCTCGCCCAGCATCTGGGCATCGCGACCGTCGCGGAATGGGTCGAGAACGAGGAAACCGCGCGCCAGCTTGCGAGCTGGGGCGTGGACTACCTGCAGGGGGATCATCTGGGGCGGCCCATGATCGACGACGCCGACCTGTCGCAGACTCAGGGCGAGCAGGCCCTGCCCAAAGCCGCATCGGCCTGAAGGACGCATCGCAAGGGACGCATCGCACGGCGACAGGCCCCGGCCCTGCGCGGACCGGACCGGCCGTCAGGCGCCTGCGCGGGCTTAGCGGGTGAGCTTCTCCAGCCGCGCCTGCATCTCCGCCACCTGGCGCTTGAGGTCGTCGAGATCGCCTGCCGGCTTGGCGGCACCCTCGGCCTGCGCTACCCTTGCCTGCTCCTGGGCGACGGCGGCGAACGGGTTGAACAGCTTGAACGCCTCGGTGAACATGGTCATGTTCATCCGCGCCTGCTCCTCGACCGCCTGCAGCGTTGCATTGGTGAAGGGCGTGTCGCCGAAGGTCTGGGCCATCTGGTCGCGGAATGTCTGCTGCTCGCGCGTCAGCGTATCCAGCGAGAATTCGAGATAACGCGGCACGAGCGCCTGCATGCTGTCGCCATAGAAGCGGATCAGCTGGCGCAGGAAAGCGATGGGCAGAAGGTTCTGCCCGGCCTTCGTCTCTTCCTCGAAGATGATCTGCGTCAGGACGGTACGGGTGATGTCTTCCCCGCTCTTGGCGTCCGTGACGACGAAATCCTCGCCAGCCCGCACCATGCCAGCGAGATCCTCAAGCGTCACATAGCTGGAAGTGCCCG
>JBIPLL010000149.1:0-6456 GCA_044368425.1 Beijerinckiaceae bacterium | reverse complement strand
CTCTTGCAGACATTCATCGCGATATAGGTGGTGGAGAGCCCGCCCTGCGTCGGCATGATGTTGCGGATGAAGTCGCCCTGCGGCGACTCAAGCTTGATGACATCCGCGCCCATCTCGCCGAGCAGCGAGCCGGCCCAGGGGCCGACGGCGCCCATGCTCGCATCCACGACCCGCAATCCGTGCAGGATGCCTCTTGCTTGCGCACCGCTCATGTCAGGCCCTCCCGGTCGCGAGGTCGTGCGCATCGTCGAGCGCGGGTGCAGGGCGCGGCGCCGGATCGGCGAGCTGCGCATCGGCGAAGCGGAACGGCGTGCCGACCTGTTTCTGCGCTCCGGCCGGCGCGTCCGGTATGCTCACCAGCGCATCGAGATGCGCGAGCTGCGGATGGGCAAGCACCTCGCCGTAATCGTGGAACTTCAGCGAGATGCCGCCCAGACCATTGATCAGGTCCGAGGCTTCCTGCGAGGTCATGCGCCTGAAGGCGGGGTGATAGACCGGTCCATGCGTCGCCTTGCGGTCGCCGATATAGATGGTCGAGCGCCAGTCCTTGTATTCGGGGTCGTCGGGCAGTTGGTCGAGGCCCACCGCCTTGCAGAAGGCGACCCAGCCGTCGCGTTCCCCGTGGCGGAAATCGAAGGTGACCTGCCCGTCGCTCGTCTGCCAGCCGATATCGGCCGGCCAGTGCGGGCCGTTGAGATGGAACCCCTCCCAGCGCTCGGGATCGCTCTGCGCCGCCAGCAGGATCTGCTTGAGCGACAGGAGCGTGCCGAGCACGGAGATCTGGCAATGGTCGCCCCTGCCGTCGTGCATCCGCCGCCAGATCATCGCGAGCACGGCCTGCACAGCGGCCATACCCGTGCCGACCGAGGCGACCTCGTAGCCGACCCGACCCGGCGCCTCGGGGCGCCCGGCATAGCGGTGAAAGCCTGCCAGCACCTGAGCCGTCAGTTCCGAGCCCGCCCTCCCGGCAAACGGCCCCTTGCGGCCGACATGGCTGATCTCGCAGATGCAAAGCTTCGGATAGGACTGCGACAGCGCCGCCCAGTCGAGCCCGCTCGCCCGGCGCTCGCCGGGATCCTGGTGCACCACGACCACATCGGCGTCGGCCATGAGCCGCATCAAGGCGGAGCGGTCCCGCTCGCGCGCGCCCTCGTCCTGCCCTGCCAGGTCGAGCACGAGGCTGCTCTTGCCCCGGTTGAGATGGGCGAAGATCGCGGAACTGCCGCCAGCCTGCGGCGGCCCCCAGCGCCGGGCACGATCGCCGCCGGGCGGTTCGATCTTGATCACGTCGGCGCCCAGATCGGCGAGCTGCAGCCCGCAGACGGGCCCTGCAATGCCCTCTGCGATTTCCAGCACCCTGATGCCGCCGAGAATACGGAGGTAATCCCCCATCGCCTTCTCCGGTCCCGTCGCGACGGGACATCTGTCGCCGGCATCCATGGATGGCGTCGGCACCTCGCGGCGCCCGCGGCGGATTGCGCTTCCTTCCCGTAGCCCGTCACCTGTCCCGGCGCGGATCCGGCTTTTTTGTTGAGGCGAGGCTAGTCCTCGCAAAACCCTTGGTCCAAGACATAGTATGCATCGGCAAAATGCCGGGCAGGCATAGGAGCGGCGCCTTGGACCTTCGTGAACTGCGCTATTTCGTCTATGTGGCGGAGCTGAAGAGCTTCTCGAAGGCGTCCGTCCATCTGCGCATCGCCCAGCCGGCGCTCAGCCGGCAGGTGCGCAAACTGGAGGACGAGCTCGGCGTCGAATTGCTGGTGCGCGCCGGGCGCGGCCTCCAGCTGACGGAGGCGGGTGCCGTCCTCCACAACCGGGCACAGACGTTGCTGCGCCAGGTCGGGCAGATCGCCAATGACGTGCGCGCGCAGGCCGGCGCCATTTCCGGCGCGATCACGGTCGGCGTGCCGCCGGCAGCCGGGGAGGTGCTGATCCCGCCCGTCGTGCGCCGCTGCGAGGAATTGCATCCCGGCCTGCGTATCAATGTGGTCGAGGGCTTCTCGGGCTATCTCTACGAGAAGCTGCTCAATCAGGAGCTCAATCTCTGCCTCGTCCACAATCCGGCGCCCCACCGGAACCTTGAGATCCACCGCTTGCTGCGCGACCACATGTATCTCGTGGGTCCAGGAGCCGGGGCGCCGGGTGTGGGGCCGGCGACGCCGGAACTCGTGGCGCAACTGTCCGAGCTGCCGCTCATCCTGCCCTCCCGCCCGCACAGCCTGCGCCTCCTGCTGGAAAGCAGCTGCGCCGAGCGTGGCGAGCGGCTCAACATCAAGCAGCAGGTCGACGGGTTGTTGATGATCAAGGCTCTGGTGCGCGAGGGCCTGGGCTATACGGTCCTGACCTATGGTTCCGTCTATCGCGAGGTGGAGGCCGGGACGATGACGGCGACCAAGATCGTGCCGGAGATCGCCTGGGATCTGTGCATCGCCCACAGCCACGAGCAGCGCACCGCCCGCCCTGTAAGGGCCGTGATGGACATCATCCGCAACGAGGTGCACCGGCTGATCGACGAGGGCAAGTGGCAGGGCACGCCGCTTTACCTGCCGGAGCCCGAGACGGCCTGAACCCGGCTGGTGCCCCGCTCCGCTGCGATACGAACCATGCCGTTTGGCGAAATGTGCGCGACCCAAACGGCATTGGAGTGGGGGCGGGTGGCTGTCTACGATCCGGCCTGACTGGCGCCGTCGGCGCTGCGGGAGCTTTCGGACATGCGGACAGATCTGTGCCAACGCCTCGGGATCGCGGCGCCGATCATCCAGGCGCCCATGAACTGGGCTACGGACTGGCGTCTGGTCTCCGCCGTCTCGGCGGCGGGCGGGCTCGGCACGCTGGGCCCCAATGCGGGTGCGACCGAGCCAAGCCCCGATCCGCAGGTGACCGGCGAGCGCCTGCGGGCCCAGATTGCGGCCGTGCGTGCGGCGACCGATCGCCCCTTCGCGGTCAACATTCCCATCGGACGCGGCGGCGGGCGCATCTTCAGCGACCGCGCGCTCGAGATCGTCGTCGAGGAGAAGGTGCCGGTCGTTGTCGTCGCGACGGGCAGCCCGGACGTCTATACCGCGCGCCTCAAGGCGGCAGGCATCTTCGTGATGCATGCCATCGCGTCGGTGCGCCATGCGCTCAAGGCGCAGGATGCCGGCGTCGATGCCGTCGTGGCCGAGGGCTTCGACGGCGGCGGTCATAGCGGCTTCAGCGAATTGCCGATGGCGGTGCTTGTGCCGCAGGTAGTCGATGCCGTGCGCATTCCCGTCGTGGGGGCGGGCGGCATCGTCGACGGGCGCGGCCTCGTGACCGCGCTCGCCGGTGGTGCCCAGGCGGTCTATATGGGCACTCGCTTCATGGCCTGCGAGGAAGCGCCCATCCATCGCAACGTCAAGGATGCCCTTGTTGCGGCCGACGACATCGGCACCCTGTCATGGGGGCGCACGACGGAAGTGGCGCGAACGCTCGCCAACCCCTTTGCCCGCCGCTTCCGCGAGATGGAACTGGCCGGCGTCGGCGCGAAGGAACTGCACGACTTCATCGCCCATTACCCGCCGGGGCCGAACCGGCGCGTCGGCGGGCTGATCAAGGGCGACATGGAGGAAGGCGAGATCTATGCGGGTGCGGGCGCCGGCATGATCCGAGAGGTGCTGCCGGCAGCGCAGATCATCGCCCGCACGGTAGCGCAGGCCCGCGCCATCATGACGGGCCTTGGCAAGCTGGCGGCCGAGGACTGAACGGGCGCGATCAGCCCGGCGGCGCCGACCATCCCAGCTGCGCCAGCGCGGCATGGCTCGCGGCAATGTCGGCATCGGGATCGTCGGAGATGATTTCCAGCGTCGTGGGGCCGGTAAACCCGATCGCGTTGAGCCCCGCCGCCACGCGGCTAAAATCGACGACCCCGCTTCCGACCGTCGAATGGGCCCAGCGTTGCAGCCCCGTATCCGAGACATGCACGAAGGACAGCCGGGGCGCCACCACGGCCAGACCTTCCTGCGGGTCCTCGCCGGCAAAGACCGCATTGGCGACGTCATAGGTCACGCCGATGCGCGCGTTCCCGATTGCGTCGAGGCGCTGCATCACGTCCTGCGCTCGCGGGAGCCAGGAGGAGGGCACGTTTTCGAGCGTCAGCCTGACGCCCTCATTCTGCGCGGCGGCATCCAGTTCCTCGATCGCGCGCGCGAACCAGTCGTCGCGCAGCCGGTCGGGCAGGGGCAGGAGCGGATGCGTCTTGCCCGGCACCAGCACCACGAAGGGGCAGCTCCATTCGCCGGCGAGCCGGATCACATCGACATAATGGTCGATCGTGTAGCGCCGCACTTCCGGCGCGGGGCTCACGAGGTTGAGGTCGAGCATTGGCGGAGCAAGCGAGAGGATCGACAGCCCGCGCGCGGCCAGCAACTGCGCCATGCGGCGCCGTCCTGCCGCGCCCAGCGCTGACGGCCACAGATGTGGCGCGTTCACCATCAGCTCGAAGGTGGAGTAACCCCTGTCCGCGAGATGGGCGAGCGTGTCATGCGCGCTCATCCGCCAGATATAGGAATAGCAGTTGATCGCGAGCGGCCGGGCCATGCCGTGTCCTTGAGGGGATGTCAGGTCGGAAAGGCGGTCGCACGCGACGGTGCCTCGAAGCGACGGATATCGGCTTCCAGCGCGGCGGCCTTGGCACGCACCTGCGTCATGGCGATCTCGCCCAGGATCAGATGCAGCGGCGGCTGCGCGCTCGTCACGGCGTCCACGATCACGTCGCCGGCCCGGCGGGGATCTCCTGGTTGCTGGCCATCCGTGGCCAGCAGCGATTCGCGAAAGGCCTTGAGCGTCCGGTCATAGGGCGCGCGCGGCGGCACCGCCTGCATGGAGCGGCTGCGGAAGTCCGTGCGGAACGGCCCCGGCGCCACGACTGTCACGCCGATGCCGAACGGGGCAACCTCCCGTGCCAGAGCCTCCGAAAGCCCCTCGACCGCGAACTTGACCGCGCAATAGATGCTGTAGCCCGGCAGGCCGACATGGCCGAGCATGGATGAGACATTGACGATGTGACCGCGCCCGCGCTCGCGCATCGCGGGCAGGACCGCCAGGATCATGCGGTGCACGCCGAGGAAATTGGTGTCGAAGGCCGCCCGGATCGCAAACTCGTCCACCTCCTCGGTTGCACCGATCGTCCCGAACCCGGCATTGTTGACGAGAACATCGACATGGCCGCGCCAGGCCAGCGCCTGCGCCGCGCAGCTCTCGACCTCGTCAGGATTCGTTACATCGAGCCTGACCGGCAACAGACGTCCGGGAGCTGCTCGGGAAAGAGGTGCGAGCGTGTCGGGATCGCGTGCCGTCGCAACCACGCATCCTCCGCGTGCGAGCACGGCCTCCGCCAATGCGCGGCCGAGACCGCTCGATGCGCCCGTGACGAGCCAGACCTGATTGTCGAGCGATGGGGACCGCAGCTCCGATGCCGCGGGCGTCACTGGTTCAATGCTCATCGGGGCATCCTCCCGCAAGTTGCAGCGCCACCCGCTGCGGCCGATGACGGGTCCGATGCGATGGCCGATGTCGCGAGCTTAATTGCGGCATTACAGAATGCAACTTGTCATTACGGAAGAATACGCACGCCAGCCGGACGACGGAGGCACGGTCTGCAGTAACAGGGCGTGATCGCCGTCAACTTGCGCAATCGGAGCCGAAACGGATATGCTTGAAGGCGGTTTGGCAGCTTGGCCTCTGCAATCAGCCGCCTGCGAGTTGCTGCCAGTGTTCAGGCGGATCCGTGCGGGCATCTATACACGCGCCCATGATCGGGTTGCGCACCGTTTCATCCGACAATAAGAGTTGACTTCCCATAAAATAGAAATCAGGCTGCCTCTCGATCGAAAGGTCAGGATGCCGGTTCCGAATTGGCGGGAACGATCGCCAATCTCTCACCTCGTTTCGGGCAGCGCAAGCGGATTGGCTAAGCCGACAGGCCGCAGGCGATCCGTTGCAGATGCGGCGCCCGGTGAGTGTCGGAACCAGGGCGGACATCCAGGCCGTTTCGGCGCCGCTGCAGGCGGGACGCCAGTTCCGTGGAAACGATCCGCAGCGACAACAAGCGCAACAGCGCAATTTGGGAGAGAACGCATGCTGTCAAGGAAACTGCTCAAACACGCCGTTCTGGCTGCCGGCGTCATGTTGTCGGCATCGGCGGCCTTCGCCCAGAACTGGCCGGCGCGCCCGATCGAAATCTCGGTCTGGGCCGGTGCCGGTGGCGGCACGGACATGACCAACCGCCTGATGGCGAAGGTCATGGAGAAGGAAATCGGCGGTTCCATCGTCGTCACCAACCGCACGGGCGGTGGTGGTGCGGTCGCCATGAATCATATCTGGTCGAAGCCGCGCGACGGTTATCAGTGGCTGGGCGCTTCCGAGGCCATGCAGAACACGGCGGTGATGGGCTTCCACCCCACGCTGACCAAGGACTGGCGCTGGTACATGGTCGGC
>JBIPLL010000210.1:0-5553 GCA_044368425.1 Beijerinckiaceae bacterium | reverse complement strand
CAACGTGATGACCCACGCGCTGAGGGCCCGCAAGGAGCGTGGAGCGAAGATCGTCGTCGTCGACATCTATGACAATGCGACGATGAAGCAGGCGGATCTGAAGCTGATCCTGAAGCCCGGCACGGACGGGGCGCTCGCCTGCGCCGTGATGCATGTGCTGTTTCGCGACGAACTCGTCGACCGCGACTATATGGCCCGTTTCACCGACTGTCCCGCGGTGCTCGAAGCGCATCTGGCGAGCCGGACCCCGCAATGGGCCGCCACAATCACCGGGCTCAGCGCATCGCAGATCGAGGAATTCGCGGCACTTGTCGGGCGCACGAAGCGCAGCTTCTTCCGGCTCGGCTATGGGTTCGGGCGGCAGCGCAACGGTGCTGTCAACATGCATGCCGCCTCCTGCATCCCGACGGTGCTCGGCTCCTGGCAATATGAGGGCGGAGGGGCTTTCCATAATAACGGTGCGATCTATCACTGGCGCAAGAGCCTGATCGAGGGGCTCGATGCCCGCGATCCGCGTGTGCGACAGCTGGATCAGTCGCAGATCGGGCGCGTGCTCACCGGTGATCCGGACGCACTCAGGGGCGGCCCGCCGGTCAAGGCGCTCTTCATCCAGAACACCAACCCGGTCAGCGTTGCGCCGGAACAGGAACTGGTGAAGCAGGGCTTTGCACGGGAGGATCTGTTCGTCTGCGTCCATGAGCAGTTCATGACGGAAACCGCGTTGATGGCCGACATTGTTTTGCCGGCAACGCAGTTTCTCGAGCATGACGATCTCTATCAGGGCGGTGGTCACCAGCATATCATGTGGAGCGGGCAGGCGATCCCGGCACCGGGCGAATGCCGGTCCAACCACGACGTGATCTGCGACCTTGCACGGCGCGTCGGAGCGCAGCATCGCGGCTTCGACATGAGCGTGCGCGAGATCGTGGACTGGACCCTGCGCGAATCGGGTTGGGGCGATCTGGCCACGCTCGAAAGCGAGAAGTGGAAGGATGTGCAGCCGGACTTCCGAAAGGCGCATTATCTCGATGGATTTGGCTATCGGGACGGCAAGTTCCGCTTCAAGCCCGACTGGACTGCCGTTCCCAATGCCAATGCAGGGCCAATGGGGCCATGGCAGGATATGCCGTCCTTGCCGGACCACTGGGCGGTGATCGAGGAAGCGGACGAGGAGCATCCGTTCCGGCTGGCGACGTCACCGGCGCGGAATTTCCTCAATTCGACCTTTACGGAGATGCCGACCTCGCTGCTCAAGGAGAGTCATCCCTGTGTGCTCGTGCATCCCGACGACGCCATGGCGTTGGGAATCATCAATGGCGATGCCGTTGTCCTGGGCAACAGGCGGGGAGAGGTGCGGTTGAAGGCGAAACTGTTTGCCGGCTTGGTTCGGGGCGTCCTGGTCGCCGAATCGATCTGGCCCAATGCAGCCTACGCCGACGGGAAGGGGATCAATACGCTCACCGGAGCGGATCAGG
This sequence comes from Beijerinckiaceae bacterium, assembly GCA_044368425.1. Taxonomy (GTDB): domain Bacteria; phylum Pseudomonadota; class Alphaproteobacteria; order Rhizobiales; family Beijerinckiaceae; genus JBIPLL01. The sequence goes on along the minus strand of JBIPLL010000210.1, from coordinate 4,078 downwards.
TCGCGCCGTTCGGCGGTGCCGCGTTTCACGACAATAAAGTCTGGCTGCGTCGCTCGACGGGCGATTGACAAGCCCGTTTCGGTCGGCACAACCGAACAGGCGGCCCAAACCGTTATGTCATGTCAAAGAGGAGTCGAAGCAGGTGAAAAAGCGTGTGGGGAGGCAGTTCCTATCGCACCCGGATATCGGCCGCGTGCTGCGCCGCCTGGCATTCGCTGCCGGCCTGCTGGCCGTCGGAGCCGGTACCGCGCTCGCCGGCGCCACGACGGCTCCGCTTCCGCCGCCCGATCCGACGGCTGCGAACCTGACACCGGCCCAGATCCAGGAACGAGCCCTTCAGGGCTGCCTCGCGACGCAGTCGCGCATGCAAGGTCTGACCCCGGAGGAGGTACGCCAGCCCTGCCAGTGCTATGCACGCGGCACGATCCGGGCCATGGCGAAGGACGACATCGCCTTCTTCCGCGCCACGGGCTATTTCAACGACGCGACGCGCGCCAAGGCGCTGCAGCAGATCGATCGCTGCAAGCTTCGGCGACCGATCTGACGTCGGGACGAGGCGGCTTCAACTGCTGACCGGCGCGACGAGGCTCGCGTCGGCCTTGGTCCGTGTCCGATCCGGCGACCACTGTGTGCGCCCGGCGACAAGGCTTGCCTCGCCTGTCGCCAGCGCCCGCAGCGCGCGCGGATAGAGCCGGTGCTCCTGCGCGAGCACGCGCGAACCGAGCGTGGCCTCGTCGTCCTCCGGCAGAACGGGCACGGCCGCCTGCAGGATGATCGGCCCCGCATCCAGCTCCGGCACGACGAAATGGACCGTGCATCCATGCAGGGCAACGCCCTCGGACAGCGCGCGGGCATGGGTGTCGAGGCCCCGGAACGCGGGGAGCAGCGAGGGATGGATATTGATCATCCGTCCTTCCCATGCGCCGATGAACCAGGGCGTGAGGATGCGCATGAAGCCTGCCAGGCAGACCAGTTCGATGCGATGGGCCACGAGTTGCGCCTGCATCGCACGCTCGAAGGCCTCGCGGTCCTTGCCGAAGCTGCGGTGATCGACGGTCGCTGTCGGAATACCTGCGGCGGCGGCCGTTGCGAGCCCTCCCGCATCCGGCCGGTTCGACAGGACGAGCGCGGGCCGTGCGGGAAAGCCCGGCTCACGCATCGCCTCCATGAGCGCAGCCATGTTCGAGCCGCGCCCCGAGATCAGGATGGCGACGCGCTTGGCCGTCACAGTGCGAGCGCTCCGCGATAGGAGACGCGCTCGTCGCCGGACGCGTGCACGACCTCACCCAGCCGCGTCACGGTTTCGCCCTGCGCCGCGAGCGCGGCGGCGAGCGCGTCCGCGTCCGTCGATGCGACAATGGCGATCATGCCGATGCCGCAATTGAATGTGCGCAGCATTTCGCGCTCCGCGATCCGGCCCTCTCTCGCGAGCCAGCCGAAGACAGGAGGGGCGGAGATTGCATCGAGGTCGATGGCCGCGCCGAGCCCGTCGGGCAGGACACGGGGGATATTGTCGGGAAAGCCGCCGCCCGTGATATGCGCGAGGCCCTTCAGGGGCAGGCCCTGGCGCAAAACCGACAGCAGCGACTTCACATAGAGCCGCGTCGGGACGAGCAGCGCCTGCGCGAGCGTATGACCGGGCGCGAAGGGCGCGGGGGCATCCCAGGCAAGGCCGGTCGCCTCGACGACGCGGCGAACGAGCGAAAAACCGTTGGAATGGACGCCGGACGAGGCAAGGCCGAGAATGACGTCACCTGCGGCGATATCCGGGCGCGGCAGGAGCGTGCCGCGCTCTGCCGCGCCGACGGCAAAGCCCGCGAGATCGTAGTCGCCGCGCGCATAGAGCCCGGGCATCTCCGCCGTCTCGCCGCCGATCAGCGCGCATCCCGACTCGCGGCAGCCCTGCGCGATGCCCTTGACGATCGAGACCCCGACCTGCGGCTCCAGCTTGCCGCTGGCAAAATAGTCCAGGAAGAAAAGCGGCTCCGCGCCCTGCACGATCAGGTCGTTGACGCACATTGCCACGAGGTCGATACCGATCGTGTCGTGAAGGCCGCTCTCGATGGCGATCTTGACCTTCGTGCCGACACCGTCATTGGCTGCGACGAGGATGGGATCGCGAAAGCCTGCGGCCTTGAGGTCAAACAGGCCGCCGAATCCGCCGATCTCCGCATCGGCGCCCGGGCGAGCGGTGGCACGCACGAGCGGCCTGATCGCATCGACCATGGCGTTTCCTGCGTCGATATCGACGCCCGCCTGAGCGTAGGTGAGGCCATCGGCCGGCTTGCCGCGTTCCTGTTGCGTCATGTCTGTTTCCCCGGCACGGGACTTCCCCTTGCGCGCGGGTGTCGCTACGACGATGCAGGGGGCGAGGCAAGGTGAAACCGGGCGTCCTGGCGGTTTTGCCCTCTCCATAGGCTATCAAAGACGGCGAGGCCCATGACGCTGCCCAATCTGATCACCATTGCGAGGTTGATCGCGGTTCCGCTCGTGATCATGGCCATCGCGCAGGGACACTGGGACTGGGCCTTCGTTCTCTTCGTCCTCGCGGGCATCTCGGACGCTGTCGACGGCTGGCTTGCCAAGAGCTTCGGCATGGCGAGCGAACTCGGCGCCTATCTCGATCCGATTGCCGACAAGGCGCTGCTGGTCTCGATCTACGTGACGCTTGCCGTGACGGGCGGCCTGCCGGTCTGGATCGTGATCCTTGTTGTCGCGCGCGACCTGATGATCGTGTCGGCCGTCATCCTGTCCTGGGTGATGGCGAAGCCTCTCGCGATCCGGCCGCTGCTCATCTCGAAGCTGAATACCGGAGCCCAGATCGCTTTTGCGGCCCTCATTCTCGGGGCCCGTGCGTTCGAGATACCGAGCGCCGATGCGCAGCGGGTCGGGCTCCTGATCGTGGCAGGTCTCACGCTCGCCTCGATGGCAGCCTATCTGGCGCTGTGGATCAGGCACATGGCGAGCGACGTGCCGATGCTCGACGATTGACGGCCCGTCGGCAGCGGGTCATGCAGGCGGGGAATGCAACGGAGCTGGCCATATGGGCCGGCAGGAGAGGGTAGCGTCGATGGTGCGAGAGCGGCAGATCATGTTCTGGACGGGCCTGCTTCTTGTTGCCGTCGTGCTGATGTGGGCGCTGGGCAACGTGCTGACGCCCTTCATCGCAGGCTTGATCCTCGCCTATCTGCTCGATCCGCTGGCCGACAGGCTCGAGCGGCTGGGCATCAGCCGGCTTGGCGCCACGCTCGTCATCCTTGGCCTTTTCGTCCTGCTCTTCATCCTCGTGCTTGTCATCATCGTCCCGTTTCTGGCGAGCCAGGTTTCCGGCTTCGTCACGCGGCTCCCCAGCTATGTTGCCCGTCTCCAGGCGATCGCGGTCGAGCAGGGCGGCCCCTGGTTCGAGCAACTCGGCGGGCCGGACGCGCTCAAGGATGTGCAGTCCTCGGTCGGCGAGTTCGTGGGGCAGGGCGCGCGCTGGCTGACCGGCTTCCTGCAGTCGCTCTGGTCGGGCGGAGCGGCCATCGTGAGCGTCTTCGCGCTGCTCGTGATCACGCCGGTCGTCGCCTTCTACCTGCTCGTCGACTGGGACAAGATGGTCACCAAGATCGATTCCTGGCTGCCGCGCGACCATCGCGAAACGATCCGCCAGCTGGCCCGGGAAATCGACGCCGCCATTTCCGGGTTCATCCGGGGGCAGACGCTGGTCTGCCTGATCCTCGGCACGTTCTACGGGCTCGGGCTTTGGGCGATCGGGATCAATTCCGGCGTTCTGATCGGCTTTGTCGCCGGCATGCTGACGATCATTCCCTATGTCGGTTCGCTGACAGGGCTCATCCTCGCCGTCGGGGCGGCGCTCGTGCAGTTCTGGCCCGACTGGACGATGCCGCTGGCGGCGATCGCGGTTTTCGCTGTCGGTCAGTTCGTCGAGGGCAACATCCTCGCCCCGAAGCTCGTCGGAGCTTCGGTGGGGCTCCATCCGGTCTGGCTGATCTTCGCCCTGCTCGCCTTCGGGTCGCTGTTCGGCTTCGTCGGGCTGCTCATTGCCGTGCCGGTTGCGGCGATCATGGGCGTGCTC
>JBIPLL010000433.1:0-3156 GCA_044368425.1 Beijerinckiaceae bacterium | reverse complement strand
TCGCAAGTCCGCTCTATGGTGGCGCGCCGCGCGGCCCGGGGCCCGAGACCGACGCGTGAGCGGCGCGAGCGCAGGATGAACCAGCCAGATCATCGCGGGCCGCGACAGCTCGCCTTCGACCTGCCGCTCGCGCCGCGCATGGAGTCGCAGGACTTCCTCGTGGGCTCCTGCAACGTGGATGCGCATGCATTGGTGATGGGGTGGCCGGCCTGGCCGGACCCGGTGCTGCGCCTTCAGGGGCCTTCGGGATCCGGAAAGACGCATCTTGCGCGGATGTTCCTGGCGCAATCGCGCGGCCGCCTCGTGGATCCTTCGGATCTCGCGTCGACGGGGGGGCGGCTGCCGGCGCTTCTGACGCTTCCGGCGCTGGTGCTTGAGGATGCCGACCGCGGGGCCTTCGACGAGGCGGGCCTCTTTCATCTGCTCAATCTCGTCCGGGAGAAGGCTGCGCGCGGCGCGGGGGGCGGTCTGCTGATTACCGGCGCGTCGGGGCCGGAGAGCTGGGGCCTGCGCACGGCCGATCTTGTGTCGCGCCTGCGGCTTGCCCCCATGGTCACGATCGCCGCGCCCGACGATGCGCTGATGCGCGCGCTTCTCGTGAAACTGTTCCATGACCGGCAACTGGCCGTCGATGCGAGCGTTGTCGACTATCTCGCGCCGCGTCTCGAGCGCAGCTTCAGTGCGGCGGCAGCGGCCGTGGCCGGTATCGACGCGCTGGCGCTCGGTGCGGGCCGCGCGATCACGCGTATGCTCGCAGCCGCCTGGCTCGGCGCCGCGCCGCCGGAGGATGACGACGGGGATTGACGTAGAGTGCAGCAGGGCACGGCCTCGGGCCGTTCCGGGGGCTTGCGGCTTCGACACGGATCTGTCGTGAATACGGGTTAGACAAGCCGGATGCGCGCGCTGCACGGCAGCTTGTGCGGACAGGCGGCGAGGTGCCGTCGGAAGGGGCCTGACGTGACTGCGGATACAAGCACCGGCAAGATTGGCACCGGCAAGATCGGCACTGGCAAGTCCGCGGCTGGCAAGTCCGCTGCTCGCAAGTCCGCTGCTCGCAAGTCCGCTGCCGGCACGATCGGGATCGGGAACGACAATGCCGGCCAGGCGGGCATCGAAACGGCGAGCCCGGAAAAGGCCGCCGGTGATGCGGGGACGGAGGCATCGCTGCGCGACGCCATGCGTGGCAGCGCCCGCCGTTCGCCCGGTGAAGGGGCCGTCGTGCCCCGGGTGGTGTCGGATCTGATCAACAAGCCCGAGCGCTTCATCAATCGCGAATTGTCCTGGCTCGAATTCAATCGGCGGGTGCTGGAGGAAGCGTCGAACCGGGCGCATCCGCTGCTCGAGCAGCTTCGGTTCCTGTCGATCTCTGCGAACAATCTCGACGAGTTCTTCATGGTGCGCGTGGCCGGCCTCATGGGTCAGGTCCGTTCAGGCGTCACCACCTTGTCACAGGACGGCCTGACCCCGGCCGAGCAGCTGACACGGATCGCGGCGGGTGTCACGGCCCTGGCGGGTGACCAGCAGAGGCGCTGGCGCGAACTGCGCGACCTGCTGCTGGAGGCGGGCATCGTGCTGACCGAGCCCGTTTCCGTTCATTCCCAATCTCGGCTTTTCCATCGCCCTCATGCTGACGCGCGTCACCGACGGTCGCCCGCTCAAGGCGCTGATCCGTGTGCCGAACCAGGTCGAGCGCTTCATCCGGCTTCCCGATTTCGCGGAGACCGGAGCAAGCCGCTTCATCGCGCTCGAACAGGCCATCGTGATGTTCACGGGACGGCTGTTCCCGGGCTACCAGGTTGCAGGGCAGGGATCGTTCCGGGTGATCCGTGATTCCGATCTCGAAATCGAGGAGGAGGCCGAGGATCTGGTCAGCCTGTTCGAATCGGCACTCAAGCGCCGCCGCCGCGGCACCGTGATCCGGCTCGAGATCGAGGCGGCGACGCCGGAGCCGCTACGCGCCTTCGTTGCCGAGGAACTCGATGTTGCTGCCGATGAAGTGTTCCTTGTCGAGGGGATGCTCGCGATCAACGAATTGTCGCAGCTTGTCGGGCTCGACCGGCCAGACCTGAAGTTCAAACCCTATAATGCCCGGTTCCCGGAGCGGATCCGCGAGCATGGCGGGGATTGCTTTGCCGCGATCCGGCAGAAGGACCTCGTCGTCCATCATCCCTATGAATCGTTCGACGTGGTCGTGCAGTTCCTGAGGCAGGCGGCTCGCGATCCCAATGTCGTCGCCATCAAGCAGACGCTCTACCGCACGTCCTCGAACTCGCCCATCGTTCAGGCTTTGGCGGAGGCGGCGGAGGCCGGCAAGTCGGTGACGGCGCTTGTCGAGCTGAAGGCGCGCTTCGACGAGGAGGCCAATATCCGCTGGGCGCGGGATCTGGAGCGGGCTGGCGCGCAGGTCGTGTTCGGGTTCATCGAGCTGAAGACGCACGCCAAGCTGTCGATGGTGGTGCGGCGCGAGGGGGGGCACCTCGTCACCTACTGCCATATCGGCACGGGCAATTATCATCCGATAACGGCGCGCGTTTATACCGACCTGTCATTCTTCACGGCCGATCCGGTGATCGGGCGCGACGTTTCGCGCATCTTCAACTTCATCACCGGCTATGCCGAACCTGCCGAGCTGGAGCGCATGGCGGTCTCGCCCGTCACGCTGAAGAAGCAGCTGCTCGACCATATCCATGCCGAGATCGAGCACGCGAAGGCGGGTCGTCCGGGCGCGATCTGGGCCAAGTGCAATTCGCTCGTCGATCCCGTGATCATCGATGCGCTCTATGCCGCCAGCAATGCGGGGGTGCAGGTTGATCTCGTGGTGCGCGGCATATGCTGCCTGCGGCCCGGGATCGCGGGCCTGTCGGAAAACATCCGCGTGCGCTCGATCGTTGGCCGCTTCCTCGAGCATGGGCGGATCTTTGCCTTCGGCAACGGACACGGATTGCCGCATGCCAAGGCGCATCTCTACATCTCGTCTGCCGACCTGATGCCGCGCAATCTCGACCGCCGGGTCGAATCGCTGCTGCCGATCCTCAACCCGACGGTGCACCAACAGATCCTCGATCAGATCATGCTGGCGAACCTGCTCGACAATCAACAATCATGGCAAGTGTTGCCAGACGGGACGAGCCGTCGTATCGCCCCTGCCGAGGGGGA
>JBIPLL010000451.1:0-3083 GCA_044368425.1 Beijerinckiaceae bacterium | reverse complement strand
CAGGATCGCCCGAATGCGATCCTGTGGCTGGTGCGCAACCATCCCGAACTAAAGGACGCGCAGATCATCCGGCTGATCGGCACGACCAAGACGACGATCGCCCAGATCCGCGACCGCACGCACTGGAACGCCCAGAACCTGGCGCCGTCCGATCCCGTGGCGCTCGGCCTGTGCACGCAGATCGATCTCGATCTGGAGGTCGGCCGCGCCGCGAAGGACCGTCCGCCTGCGCCTGCGCAGGATCTCGGTGCCACGCTGCTGCCGGCCGAACAGACCACGGCGCCCGCGCCCTCGTCCGATCCGTTCGGCGGCGACCGGTCCCCGCCGCGCCGGACCGAGGAGAAGATCGACGTCGAATCGGTCTTCGCGAAGCTCAAGCAGCTCAAGCGCCCTGCGGAGGACGAGGACGGCGATCTCTGAGCGTCCCCGTCCCGTTCTGCATCGACGCCAGATTCCGCTATGCAAAAGGCCCGGTCAGACCGGGCCTTTTTTCCGTGTCCAATGCAGGGGGCGCGACGGGCCGTCAGTTCAGCGAATTCTCGCCCGCGCCGTCGCCCGAGCGGGCCAGCTCGATCTCGGTGATGGCGACGAGGACGTCGGCCCGCGTCTTGAGATCGGGCGCCTCCAGCAGCGCCTGTTTCTCGCGCGGGCCGAACGGCGCCATCATGGCCAGCGCATTGACGAGCGCCTCGTTGGGGGCGCCGTCGACGCCCTTCCAATCGATCTTGAGGTCGTTGGCGCGGGCAAAGTCGCGCAGCGCCCTGATCAGCGCCTCCCGGTCGACAGCGTCCTCCCCGGCGCGCGGCTCGAAATCGAGCGCGAAGGGCTCATAGCTGACGCTCGCCTGCCGATAGGGCGTGAGGACGGACAATTCCTCCTCGAGCCGGAAGCGCGCAATGCCGGTGAGCGTGATCAGATAGCGCCCGTCGCCGGTTTCCGAGAACTGGGTGATGCGTCCCGCACAACCCACCCGGAACAGGCCCGGCAGCGCGCCCCCGGAATTGTCGAGTTCCGGCTGGACAATGCCCAGGATGCGCGAGCCGCGCAGCGCATCGTCGATCATCGCGAGATAGCGCGGCTCGAAAATGTTGAGCGGCATCTGGCCGCGCGGCAGCAGCAGCGCGCCCGACAGTGGAAAGAGCGGGATGACGGGCGGGCAGTCGCCGGGTCCGCGATAGGTGGCGTTCATGGTCATGACGGCCTCCCGCCGTTGTGCCTGCTCAGGCGAACAGCACGGCCGACAGCTTGCGCCGTCCCGCGATCGTCGCCTCGTCCATGGGGCCCCACGCTTCGAAGAACTGCACGATCTGCTTGCGGGCGCCGTCCTCGTTCCAGGTGCGGTCGCGCCTGACGATGGCGACGAGCTGGTCGATTGCCTCGTCGCGCTGACCCTTGGCGTTGAGCGCAAGGGCGAGGTCGAAACGGGCCTGATGATCGGCCGGATTCGCCTCGACCCGGTTCATCAGCTCCTGCACCTCGCCCAGCGCGCTCGCCTGTTCGGCGATCTCGATGGCCGCGCGTGCCTTGGCCAGCGCCGGATCGTTCACCTTGCCGGCTGGTGCCATGGCGAGAACGTTTCGGGCGGCCTCGATATCCCCCAGTCCGACCTGAATCTCCGCCAGAGCGCCAAGTGCGGCGACATTGCCGGGATCCTGCATCAGGAGCTCGCCATAAAGCTCGGCTGCGCCCGTCACGTCGCCGACCTGCGCCAGCGCGGCGGCTTCTGTCAGGATTTCCTCGACAGGTGTTGGTCCCATCGGCCCCACAAGGCGCTCGATGAAGGTCTTGACCTGGCTCTCGGGCAGGTTGCCCATGAAACCGTCGACCGGCTGGCCCTTCGTGAAGGCGATGATGGCGGGGATCGACTGGATGCCGAGCTGGCCGGGGATCTGCGGGTGCTCGTCGATGTTGAGCTTCACGAGCTTCACCTTGCCGCCCGCCGCCTTCACCACCTTCTCGATAACCGGGGTGAGCTGCTTGCAGGGGCCGCACCAGGGCGCCCAGAAGTCGACGAGGACCGGCTGCTTCATGCTCTCGGCGATGACGTCCTGACGAAAGCCCTGCGTGGTGGTGTCCTTGATGACATCCCCGGCTCCCGCGGGGGCAGCGGGAGCAGCCGGTGCCTGTGCGGGCGCGCCCTGGCCGTAGCCGGCCTGCATGTAACCGCCCTGCTGCCCATAGCTGGCCTGCCCATAGCCCGACTGTCCGTAGCCGCCTGTGCCGAAGCTCGCCTGACCATGCGTCTTTTGCCCCGCAGCCTGCGGAGCGCCCTTGGTCTTGTCGAATTCCATGGTCCTCGTCCTCGTTCAGTCCGGCGGCCTGCGCGACCGCCACGCGTTACAGGCCGGCCCGCCGTGTCCATGCGGGGAGCCGGTCAATGTCCGGCTCTGATTTCGCGTCGTTCCGACAATGTGGGGTTGCAAGCCCGATTAGGCAACGCTCGGCTGCGGCGGCTCCGGCAGGTCGATCGCCAGCGGCTCGTGTCCCGTGGCCTTCAGGAAGGCCAGCAGATCGTCGCGCGCGATGGCTGTTGTCATCGTGTTCACGAGCGGATGGACATTCAGCAGGTCCCATCGCAGGAGATTGCGGTCGATTGCGACGGTCACACGGCCCTCGCGGTCGGCAAGGGCGGCCAGCGGCGTGACCGAGCCCGGCTCGACGCCCAGCACGGTGCGCAGGAGTTGCGCGCTGCCGAAGGAAACCCGGCCGCTGGCGCCCAGCACCTCGTGGATTCGCTTCAGGTCGATCCGCGCATCTTCCTGCGCCACGACGAGGAAGAGCCGGTCCTTGCGGTCCTTCAGGAACAGGTTCTTGGCGTGGCCGCCGGGCAGGGTGCCGCGCAGGGCCTGGCTTTCCTCCACCGTATGGACGGGCGGATGCTCGACGGTGCGGGTCGCAACGCCAAGGCGCTCCAGAAAGGCGAACAAGGCGGCCGGCCCGCCCTGCCCGGTCGGGCCGGGTTGCTCGGTGTCGTGTTGCAGGGCGGTCGGGCTCATCGCGGCTCCAGTGGGGCCAGTGCAGTTGGTGCTGGTGCTGTCTCTAGACCAAGACCCGGCGCCGCCCAAGTGGTCGTGAGACTGCGC
>JBIPLL010000071.1:0-8756 GCA_044368425.1 Beijerinckiaceae bacterium | reverse complement strand
CACTCGCAGTGCTTGCGTCGCCGATGACACCGTTAAGTGAGCGCGTCCCCAGTTGCCGCCAGCGATACATTCCGGGATTCACACCCGCAATGGCGGACGCACCGGGGATGTATTCGCCCCGGCATTGCGGCAGGACGTCCTCGTCAACCTCTGCCCGCTCGAGAGCAAGCATCATGGACGTCTCAGCCTCGCAGGCATGGAGCACGCCGCCCTGGCGTTCGAGCAGGGAGGCGATCTCCAGCGGCGCGAGTTGCCAATAGGTTGCGGCGGCGATGGGCAGGCGATGCCTGATGGTCAGTTCGGTCGCGATCGTCTCGACAGCGGCGATATTGCCGCCATGACCGTTCAGGATGCAGATCCGGCGGAAGCCCTGCCGGATCGCGGATTCGCAGACCGCGTTCAGAAGCGCCTGCATCGTGGCGAAGTCGAGCGTGATCGTGCCACCCAGCGAGACATGATGCTCGGACATGCCGAAGGGGATGGCCGGCGCCACCACGATCGGCTCGGCCCGGGCCACGAGGCGCGCGGCACGAACCGCGACCTCGTGGACGAGACGATGATCGACCATTACGGGCAGGTGCGGGCCGTGCTGCTCGGTGGCCCCGATGGGCACGACGACAATGGCGTCGTCCTCGGCTGCGCGGCGCAATTCGGCGGCGCGCAGCCGTCCCCATTCAACGGATCTCATCGCAGCGCCTCGCCTTGCTGAACCCACCTTCTCCCGCTGTCTTCACAGGGTCGGCAGCGGGTCCATCGGCATTCCGAGATACTTCTGGTGCAGCCGCTCGAGTTCGTTGTTCATGGTATTGAAGAAGATGAACCCGTCGAGCCAGCGAGCGAGGCTATGCTCGCCCATACGCACGCCCATATGGGCCGGGCTGCGGCGGATGACGAATTTCCGGTCGAATTCCTTGCTCGGATTCTGCTTGGCGAGCGCTTGCGCCACGATGCTGTTGGTGGCGAGCAGTTCGGCCTGGCCGGACAGATAGGCGGCCGCAGCGGTCGCATCGTCCTCCGTGCGCATGACGGTCGCCCTCGGATTCATCTCCGTGATGGCGAGATCCTGCGTCGTGCCCTTCGCGGCGGCGATCTTGTTGGTTCCGACCTCGCCGGCCGCCGTGACTTTCAACGACTTCGGGCCGTAGACCGCGAGGAACGTGTTGGCATAGGGCGCGGTGAACATGATCTGCTTCGCGCGCTCGGGCGTGAGGCCCATCACGGAAATGACGATGTCCACCTTGTCGGTGATGAGGAAGGGAATCCGGTTTGCGCCGGTGATCTGCTGGAGCTCGACTTTCACCCCGAGCGCCTTGCCCACCATCTCGGCCAGTTCGACGTCGAAGCCGATGGGCTTGCGGCTGGCGTCCTGCGCGCCGAAGGGCGGCGCATCGAGCGGGACGCCAATGCGGACCACGCCCTTTGACATGATCTCGGCGAGCTTGTCGGCCTGGGCCGCTCCGCTCGAGAAGACCCCGACGGCAAGCGCGCAAGCAGCGCCAAGAACCGATTTCAACAGCGACTTCATGACCGTCTCCCTTGTTGTGCGACGAGCGCAGCCCGTTGCATCGGGCTTTGGCGAAGATGTTGGGGAGAGACGAGCCGCTCGGAAGCGCCAATCGCAAGCGCTGGATCGTCCGGTCTCCCAGTCCGCGGCAGCGACCGTGGAACGTGAGAAGCAGACTAGGATCGCTTCGCCTATGCAGTCAAGTTTCGCCCATGAAGCATCGCACCTCTGCAGTTCCGCGACGCAGGATCCCGGCCCGTCAACTGGTTTGACAAGCGCCGCCTGATGCAGGCCATCGGCCACATTCCGCCCGCGCAAGCCGGGAAACGCTGCGACGCGATGCTCGACAAACTGAGCTGGCGGCATGGCTCGAACAAGACGGCATCCCCGAACCAAGGGGCGATTCAGTCGAGGCCGGGCGCACGACATGCGAGACCATCGTGGCGGCCGAGGGACTGGTACAACGTCACGCGCGCCGGCTCGCTCGCCCGGAATCGGTGCGAACATCGCTCCACGCCGCAGAATGGCGAAGTCGAAAGGAATGGCTGGCTGACGACGCAGTGCCCGGCGAACCGGTCTGGCGACTGTCGACCTCAAGAACAGGGATGACGCATCCCGTTTCAGGGATCTCTCGGGCGAACAACATCAATGAACCCGTGCACGGCAGCCTCGGTCCGGTTCGCCTCGGTCGCGACACTCGAAATCGTACAGGCTCAACGAGCGGCACAGATCATTTAATCACACTGATCTGGCACTGGCTTTTCCTCCAGGCGAAGTTCGAGTCAGGCCAAACGAACGATGGACTGGAGCAACTCGGCAAGACAGCCCGTGACCTGTCGCCATCGAACCGGATCAATCGGAACTGGGATTTGCCGACCTTGATCGCAGGATCCGGCCAGGAAGAGTTCCATGAAGGCATCGCTACATCTGAACGACTATCGCTTCTGGCGCTTTCCATCCTCATCGCCCCCCAACGCAGCCCGAAGACGCCGGATCATGACGGCACGCCTCTTTTCATCGGGGCTGGCGGCTAGCGCATCGTTGATGTCGAGGATCAGCCGCGACACATCGTTATGCCAGTCCAGATTGGCAACTTTCCCCGCGGGCAGGCGTGGATGAGGTGCGCCCGCGATGCGACGCGCCCCCCGGTCGGTCAGTTCAAATGCCTCATCCAGCACAGGGCGCAGGATGCGGTCCGGTTCAAGAATCCCGTCCAGACGGGCAGCAAGCCCCTCGATGGCGTTATGCTCGCCATGGACAAGAAACAGCTCATGTCGCAGTGGCAGGCGTGCCTTGATCCAGTCCGCCAGTTCTGGACCGTCTGCATGGCCGGAATAAAGGTCGAGCGACCGGATCCGCGCGCGCACGCTGAATTCCTCGCCCTGGATGCGGATGGATCGCGCCCCGTTCTGCAGGATGCGCCCCAGGGTGCCTTCAGCCTGATAGCCGGTGAACAGCACCGTCGCCTCATCCCGCCAGATCCAGTTCTTCAGCCTGTGGCGGATGCGGCCGGCATCGCACATGCCCGAGGCGGCGATGACGATGTGAAAGCGCCGCACCTCGTCCAGCGCCATGCTCTGTTCGCGGGTTTCGGTGAAATGCAGGTTGCGGGCGTGCAGGCCCTTCATCAGGACGGCCCCCTCCTCGAGTTCGCGGTGATGTCTGGCAAAGACCTGCGTTGCCTTGCTGGCGAGGGGGCTATCGACATAGATCGGAATGTCGGGCAATTCCCCTTCGGCGATCAGCCGGCCCATGTCGCTGATCAGCTCCTGCGCACGTTCGACGGCAAAGGACGGGATCAGCAGCGCCCCGTCCGGATGCATCGCAGCCCGCACCTCGTCGCGCAGCCAGTTGCGGCGAGTGGCGGCAGTGGCATCCAGGCGGTCCACATCGCCATATGTGGATTCGCAGATCAGGTAATCGACGTCAGCCGGCCCCTGGGGGTCTGCATGCATCAGCTTGTAGTCGGGCCCGATATCGGCCGAGACCATCAGGCGCAACGGCTTGGCGTCCTGGTCCCTGTCGATCTCGATCTCCACCGATGCCGAACCCAGCAGATGACCCGCATTCCAGAACCGGGCGCGCAAGCCGGGCACGACCGGAAACCAGTCATTCAGTTCATGGAGTTGAAACAGCTTGAGGCAAGCCTCGACATCCCCGCTGTCATAAATCGGCTCCACCGCGTTACGGCTGCGACGGGCTGCGCGGCGGTTGAACTGTTCAACCTCGATTTCCTGTATATGGGCGCTGTCGGGCAGCATGACCCCGGCAAGGTCGGTCGTAGCAGGCGTTGCGTGGATCGCGCCGCGGAAGCCGTGGCGCACGAGTTTCGGCAACAAGCCTGAATGGTCGATATGCGCGTGGCTGAGGACCACCGCAGCGATGGCATCCGGAGCGAAGGGAAACGGGCGGTAATTCAGCTCCTTCTCCGTTTTCGACCCCTGGAACATCCCGCAATCGATCAGGATATGCCCCAGATCCGTTTCCAGTCGAATGCACGAGCCGGTGACCGCCCCGGCAGCACCGTGGAAGGTCAGGCGGGGATGTGGCATTGGGCTATTCCTTTCGCGGGCGGGGCCACGCTCTCATATCCGGAAACATGTGCTTCGGCTGCGGACCCGGGAGTTGCGGCAGCAAGACTTTGGGGCACATCAACCTCCACAAGAACAGGATAGTCGCCAAGATTCAGGTGCCGGGAAAGAAGGTGGATGATCGTTGGTCGCTGCACGTTTGGATACGGCACCAATCCTTGAGTCTGCCGACCGTGCCCTTCGATCTCGTGGCGCTCCAGGGCGATGGTCTTGTCGTGCGCGTATTGTGTTTGGCGGCCGCCTGTGGAGGACCGGCAAACCGGTGACCATCAGAGCCCCCCGAAGGCGACACTGAATCAACGTCACCGCCGGATCAACAGATCCTGAACAGAGGCAGCATTGCCAGTTTGGCATATGTCATTGCAACCGTGCCGCATCAATGGCTTGTCCAAAGTTGCGCGTGCAGTAACCTGTTACCCATCCCGATGGATGGCCCTGGGGAGCCGGATCCAGATCATGGCGGCTTCATCTGACAGCCCGGTACTCCGCGCGAGGGGCCTCACCAAGGTCTACAGGACCGGTGAAATCGAAGTCCACGCGCTGCGTGGCATCGACTTCGAGGCGGCGGCCGGAGAGTTCATTGTGATGCTGGGACCATCGGGCTCCGGCAAGTCGACATTCCTCAACATCATCGGAGGACTCGACACGGCGACGTCGGGAGAAGCCTGGTTCAAGCAACACCAGCTCACAAGCATGAGCGAGCGCGAACTCACACTCTATCGTCGCGATCATGTCGGCTTCGTCTTTCAATTCTACAATCTCGTTCCCAGCCTGACCGCACGCGAGAACGTCCAACTCGTGGGCGACATCGCCCGCAATCAGATGCCAGCCCAGGAGGCGCTGGCGCTCGTCGGCCTGAGCGACCGACTGGATCATTTCCCCGCGCAACTCTCCGGCGGCGAGCAGCAGCGCGTCGCCATCGCCCGCGCGATTGCCAAGCGCCCGGAAATCCTGCTCTGCGACGAGCCGACCGGCGCGCTGGACTCCAAGACCGGGGTGAAGGTCCTCGAGGCGCTGCTGTCGATCAATGCCGATTTCGGAGCGACGACGCTCGTCATCACCCACAATGCCGCCATCCGCGACATTGCCCATCGGGTTGTTCTGTTCGGCGACGGCCGTATCGTTTCGGTCATGCGCAACGAACGGCGCCTCCCGGCTGCCGCCGTGACTTGGTGAGCCATGCGCGCCCTCGAACGAAAGCTTCTGCGCGATATCGTCAGGCTGTGGCCGCAGGTGCTCGCCATCGCTCTTGTGATGGCGGCAGGCGTGGCGACGCTGGTGCTCGGCGTCGGCACCCATACGTCGCTTCGCGAGACGCGAACCGCTTATTACGAGCGCAACCGCTTCTCCGACGTTTTTCGGCAGCGTCACAAGAGCTCCGCACTGGCTCCTCGACGATATCGCCGCAATTCCGGGCGTTCAGGCGGTGGAGGCCCGCATCGAAAAGATTGCGCTCGTCTCTGTCGCGGGCATGAGCGCGCCGGCGTCTGGACTGTTCATCTCTCTCCCGGATCTCGCTCCGCAACGACTGGACCTTCTGACCTTGCGGGAAGGCCGTCCACCGCAGCCGGGCGACGAGCGGGAGGTCGTGGTCAGCGAACCCTTCGCCCGGGCGCACGGGCTCTCTCCCGGATCGCGCTTCGAGGCCGTCCTCAACGGACGCAAGCGCGAGCTCACCATCGTCGGCGTCGCACTTTCGCCTGAGTTCGTCTACGCCATCGGTCCCTGGGACATCATGCCTGACGACCGGCGCTACGGCATCGTGTGGATGTCGGAGCGCGCCCTCGCGAGCGCCTATGACCTGAAGGGCGCCTTCTCGAAGGTCCATCTCAGGCTCCTGCCCGGCGCTTCGGAGGACGACGTCATCGAAAGTCTCGACGGCCTGCTCGCACGCTATGGCGGACGGGGTGCCTTCGGACGCAAGGACCAGACCTCGCACGCCTTCCTCGACGCGGAACTCTTGCAACTCAAGGCGATGAGCCGGATCACGCCACCAATCTTCCTGATCGCGGCGGCGCTGCTCGTGAACATGACGCTCGCACGCCTGATCGCGCTGGAGAGGCAGCAGATCGGCCTGCTCAAGGCCATCGGTTACGGGAGACCGGCGATTTTCGCGCATTACCTGACATTCGTGGCGGTCATTGCCGTCATCGGAATCGCGTTGGGCGCGATTGCGGGCACCTGGCTGGGGCACGGAGCAGCCCGGCTCTACGCAGAATTCTTCCGCTTTCCCTTCCTGATCTTCCGGACCGATCCCGCGACCTATCTCATCGGGGCAGGCGCGGCGCTCGTCGCCGGCTTCGCGGGAGCGGTCAGGGCCCTGTTGGTGGCCGCACGACTTGCCCCTGCGGTAGCGATGGCGCCACCGGCCCCGCCTCAATACGACAGGACGTTCCGGTCCGTGCCTGTCACCGAGCGACTGCCGCGCAGCACGATCATGGTGCTGAGCCACCTGCTCCGCTGGCCGCTGCGGACCTCATCGGCCATTGTCGGGATCGCGCTCGCAACGGCGATGCTGACTGGGACGCTCTGGGTCTTCCAGGCGACAGAATGGATGATCGACACGACATTCCATCGCTCGGAGCGTCAGGACGCGACGATCAGCTTTGTCCAGGACCTGCCTGAGCGCGCGTTTATTGAAGTGACGCGCCTCCCGGGCGTCCTCGCCGCCGAGCCCTTTCGCAACGTCGCCGCCAGGCTCCGCCACGGCGGCGTGGAACGCCGGGTCGCGATCTCCGGCAAGCCGATCAGCGCCGGTCTCAGCCGCGTGCTCGACATCAGCTTCGAGCCCGTGCCGCTCGAAGGTCCCGGGATCGCGCTGTCGGACATGCTCGCCCGCATCCTGCGCGCCAGGCCCGGAGACCTGATCGAGGTCGAGTTGCTGGAGGGCGACGCGCGCACCGTCCTCATGCCGGTGACGGACGTGATCAGCGGCTATTTCGGCCTCACGGCGTACATGAACATCAATGCCGCAAACCGGTTGCAGCGAGAGGCGGACCTGATCAGCGGCGTCCATATCCGTTATGATATGGCCGCGCAGACGGAGCTCTTCGAGCAACTGAAGCAACTGCCCAAGGCGAGCTTCGTCGCATTGCAGCGCGTATCCTTGCAGAAATTCCGGGAGACATTGGAGCGAAACATCCTGACGATGGTCGCCATCTATGTCAGCCTCGCCGCGATCATCGCCTTTGGCGTCGTCTATAATCTTGCCCGCATCACACTGTCGGAGCAGGGACACGAGCTGGCAAGCCTGCGGGTGCTTGGCTTCACCCGCGCCGAGGTTTCGGGGCTCCTGATCCTCGAGATCGCGCTCGTGACACTGGCAGCCCAGCCGCTTGGCTGGCTCCTGGGCCATGGCTTTGCAGCGTGGATGGCCGAAGGTTTTTCAACGGAACTGGTCCGGGTGCCGCTCCTCGTCGGGCGGGAGGCCTATGGCTATGCGAGCGCCATTACCATTGCTGCGGCGCTGGGCTCCGCACTGATCGTAAGGCAGCGCATCGACCGGCTGGACCTGATTGCCGTTCTGAAGACAAGGGAATGAGCGGATGGGCAGCAATTGGACCCGGGCATTGCCCCTTGCCTCGATCATCCTTGCACTCGTCGGTGCTGTCGGCTGGGCACTCTGGCCTCAGCCAATTCCGGTCGATGTCGGCATGGTCGTCCGCGGCCCGATGGAAGTGACCGTCGAGGATGAGGGAATTGCCCGTGTCCGGGAGCTATATACCGTCTCGTCGCCTGTGCTCGGCAAGCTGCGCCGCCCGCACATCAAGGTCGGGGATGGAGCGGTCAAGGATCGGACGGTCGTCGCTCTGATCGAGCCAGTCGACCCGTCCTTCCTCGATCTCAGGTCACAACAGGTGCAGGATGCGGTGATTGAGGCCGCGCGGGCCGCAGTCGATCTGGCAGATGCCCAACTGCGTCAGGCGAAGGCGCAGGCGGAGTTCGCCCGCACCGAACTCGAGCGGACGCGCACACTGATGGCGCGCCAGACGACAAGCGAGCGCTCGCTCGATCAGGCCCGGCTCAATCTCGCGACGGCGGAGGCGGCAGTCGCCAGCGCTGCGGCCAATCTCGATCTCCGCCGCCACGAGTTCGAACAGGCCGAGGCCTCGCGCATCCAGCCGGGTGCGAGCCCGCTCCGGCGCGCCCCATGCTGCGTGGAGATCGCGGCGCCGGCGAGCGGGCGCGTACTCAGAATCCTCGTCGAGAGCGAGCAGGTGGTACAGTCAGGCCAGCCCCTTTTGGAGATTGGCGACACGCAGGACCTCGAGATCGCCGTTGACCTGGTCTCGCGCGACGCCGTGAGGGTCGTTCAGGGCGCGGCCGCCCGGTTAGAGAACTGGGGTGGAGAAGGGGCACTTCAGGCCCGCGTCGCCCGAATCGAGCCTTTGGGCTTCACCAAGATCTCGGCGCTCGGCATCGAGGAGCAGCGGGTCCGGGTCATACTGGACCTGACTGAATCACGCGAGCGCTACGGCAGGCTCGGCCATGGCTTCCGGGTGATCGCCCGTGTCTCGGTTTGGCGGGCGGAGGATATCGTCAGGATTCCGCTCGGTGCGCTGTTCCGGCAAGGCGAAAACTGGGCAACATATGTGGTCACCGAGGGCCGGGCGACGCTGCGTCTGCTCGGGATCGGGGAGCGAAACCTGCGGGAGGCTCAG
>JBIPLL010000070.1:0-8779 GCA_044368425.1 Beijerinckiaceae bacterium | reverse complement strand
CCGTCTCGCGCGCACTGGAAGGCGCGATCGAGCGCGGCGAGGCACGCCTGTCGGACTTTATCACGCGCGACTATCGGCCGATCCCGGGCACCGATCCCGAACAGTGCGAGATCGACGCGCTTTCCCTTTACGAATCCGTGCTCACGCCGGTGATTGCCAACTGGTTCCAGCCCGAGAAGGGCGTCGTCTATGCTGTCGCGGTCGATCGCAACGGCTATGTGCCCGTGCACAATCCGCCCTGCAGCCTGCCGCAGCGTCCGGGCGACCGGGCGTTCAACCTGGTCCATTCGCGCAACCGGCGGATCTTCACCGACTGGACGACGCTGCGAGCGGCGCGCAATCTCGGCTCGCCGCTCGTCCAGCTCTATCGTCGTGACCTGCCGGACGGCCCCCACAGGTTCGTGCGGGACATCTCGGCTTCGGTCACCGTCGGCAACCGCCATTGGGGGTGCGTCCAGATTGCCTATCCCTTCGCGCGGCCGGCGCGCAACTGACCGGCATTCAATGACGGGCCCCGGCTCGCATCTCAGCCCTGCGGCGGAATGCGCAGAACCCAGCCGGGCTGGATCAGGTCGGGGTTCTTGACCGGCGGCGTATTGGCCTTGACGATCTCGGTATATTTCGCACCGTTGCCCTTGCCGTAATGGGCTTCCGCGATCTTCCAGAGCGTATCGCCCTTCTTGACCGTATACATGACGGCCTCGGGAGCGGGCGCCGCGACCTGCAGCGAGCTCGTGTCGACCTCGGCAATGCCGATCGTGTTGCCCAGCGCCAGAATGATCTTTTCTGCCTCTTCCTGCGTCTTGACGTTGCCGCCGAGCGCGACCTTGTCGCCGTCGATCTTGATGTCCAGCGCGCTTGCATCGAAGCCGTGCGATGCGACTTCCTTCGTCAGTGCCGCGGCATCAGCCGCCTGTGCGGACCCGCCGAACAGTTTCGCGCCTGCATCCTTGATGAACTTGAAAAGCCCCATTGCCGTCCCCTCATTATCCCGGCACCGGTTGGTGCCTCCTGACGCTACGCCAGATGGTGACAATCAAGCCGAGGGCAGGCGCTCACGCAAGCGCAACAGCGCGATTGCCTCGATCTCCATCAGTGCGGCGTTGAATTCCTGCTGGGGGTCGTGACTCATGCGCCGGCGGAAAGCAGCCAGAATCTCGTCCTTCGTCCGTCCCTTCACGGCCATGATGAAGGGGAAGCCGAACTGTGCCTTGTAGGCATCGTTGAGCTGCAGGAACGTCGCGCGCTCCTCCTGTGACAGCCGGTCCAGCCCTGCCCCGCTCTGCTCACGGGCCGAATCGGCCGTCAGTTCGGCTGCATGCAGCCGGCCCGCCAGATCGGGATGTGCGCGAATGAGCGCGAGCTGATGATCGGTATCACCTTCCCTCATTGCCCGAACCATCGCCCGATGCAGACCCTGTGCGGTATTTTCCTGTTGCGTCAGGCCCGCCCGCCAGGCCGCCCGCGCGACCCAGGGCGAGTGCTCGAATATGTCGCCGAAGCGCTCGACGAAGATCGCGCGGTTCATGCGCGAGGGCGTCAGGCCCTCGGGCGCATGATGGGCGAGCCAGTGGCGGGCAATGTCGAGGCGCCGGGTGAACCAGACACCCTCGTGGGAGGCGGCATAATCGAGGAAGCGGGCGAGCGCCGCGGCACGGCCGGGACGTCCGACCAGCCGGCAATGCAGGCCGATCGAGAACATGCGCGGTGCCTGCGCGCCCTCTTCATACAGGGTGTCGAAGCTGTCCTTCAGATAGGAGAAGAACTGGTCGCCCGCATTGAAGCCCTGCGGTGTCGCGAAGCGCATATCGTTGGCATCGAGCGTATAGGGCACGATCAGGAACGGGCGGGACTCGCCCGATACGCCGGCCGGGCCGTCCACCCAATAGGGCAGTTCGTCGGCATAGCTGTCGGCGCCATAGAGGAAGCCGCCCTCGCGCATCACGATGTCGAGTGTGTTTTCGGAGGTCCGGCCCTGGTAGAAGCCGAGCGGGCGCTGGCCCGTTACATCCTGGTGCATGCGGATCGCGGCGAGGATCTGCTCCTCCTCGTCGGCGCGCTCGAAGTCGCGATAGTCGATCCACTTGTAGCCGTGGCTGGCGATCTCCCAGCCGGCCTCGTGCATGGCGGCGACGGCGTCGGGATTGCGGGCCATGGCGGTTGCGACGCCGTAGACCGTGACCGGGATCTGCCGTTGCGTGAACATGCGCCACAGCCGCCAGAAGCCGGCCCGCGAGCCATATTCGTAGATCGATTCCATGTTCATGTGGCGCTGGCCCGGCCAGGCCTGCGCGCCCACGATCTCGGACAGGAATGCCTCCGATGCCCTGTCGCCATGCAGGAGGCAGTTCTCGCCGCCTTCCTCGTAATTGATCACGATCTGCACGGCGATCCGCGCGCCATCAGGCCAGCGCGGATGGGGCGGATTGCGTCCGTAGCCGACGAGGTCGCGCGGATAGGCTGGGTCGCCCGGCTCGTAGGTCATGCTCATGACTGCGTTCTCCCGGCTCCGCTTTCGCGGCTCAGCTGCCCCGATAGGTGGAATACGACCAGGGCGTGACGAGCAGTGGCACATGGTAGTGCCCGTCAGCCTCCGCGATGGCGAAGCGGATCGGCACCTCGTCGAGAAAGGCGGGGTCCGGAAGATCGAGCCCGCGTCCTGCGAAATAGGCGCCGACCGCAAAGGTCAGTTCGTAACGGCCCGGCCGGAAGGCGTCACCCGCCATCAGGGGGGCGTCGGTGCGCCCGTCGGCATTGGTCGTCGCCTGCGCCACGAGTACCCGCGCGCCCGAGGGCTCGAGGCGATGGAGGGTCACCGGCACGCCCCGGGCAGGGCGGCCGGCATGGGTGTCGAGCACGTGCGTGGACAGCCGCCCCATCCGCTTCTCCTCAACCAGCGAGCGCTGCGAGGATCCGCGCCCAGGAGCGCGTGCCCTTGTGGAAACTGGACAGGTCATATTTTTCGTTGGGCGAATGGACCCGGTCGTCGTCGAGGCCGAAGCCGATCAGGAGCGTGTCCATGCCCAGCATGCGCTTGAAATCGCCCACGATCGGGATCGATCCGCCCGAGCCGATGGTGACGGGCGACTTGCCCCATTCGGCATGGAGCGCCGTTTGCGCGCGCGTCAGGTCCGGCATGTCGAAGGGCAGCGCGATGGCGCGCGAGCCCTTGTGCCGGATCAACTCGACCGAGCAGTCGGCCGGGATGCGCTCGCGGACGAAGGCCTCGAAGGCGCTGGAGATGGCCGCAGGATCCTGATCGTCCACGAGACGAAACGAGATCTTGCAGCTGGCCTGTCCGGCGATGACGGTCTTGGTGCCTTCGCCCGTATAGCCGCCGATGATGCCGTTCACGTCGCAGGTCGGGCGCGACTGGATCTGCTCGATCAGCATGCGGTCGCGCTCGCCGGCGGGGATGCGCAGGCCGACCTGGCCCAGAAATTCCTCGGGCGTCAGGCCGAGCGAGCGCCATTGCTCCTTCACCTGCGTCGGCGGCTCGCGCACGCCGTCATAAAAGCCGGGGATCGTGATGCGCCCGTCCTTGTCGTGGATATCGGCGATGATGCGCGACAGCACGCGGATCGGGTTGGAGGCGGCGCCGCCGAAAAGGCCGGAATGAAGGTCGCGGTCGGCGCAGCGCACGACGAGTTCCTCGAAGACGAGGCCGCGCAGCGAGGAGGTGATGGCCGGCGTCTGGCGGTCCCACATGCCCGTGTCGCAGACGAGCGCGATATCCGCCTTCAGTTCCGCCGCATTGGCCTCGACGAATTCCGGCAGGAACTTGGAGCCATCCTCCTCCGCGCCCTCGATCAGGATCGTGATCGCGACGGGATAGTCGCCGTTCACGGCCTTCCAGGCGCGCAGCGCCTCGATGAAGGTCATCACCTGGCCCTTGTCGTCGCAGGCGCCGCGCCCGACGATGACCTTGCGGCCCGGAGCGAGTTCCGCAATCCGGGGCTCGAAGGGCGGCGTCTCCCACAGATCCAGCGGATCGACCGGCTGCACGTCGTAATGGCCGTAGAACAGCACGTGTCGCGCGCCGGGCTTGCGCCAATGGCCGACCACGACCGGATGGCCGGGCGTCTCGCGCAAGGACACCTCGAAGCCCAGCGAGGCGAGATCGCGCACGAGCCATTCGCCCGCCTCACGGCAGGCCGCCTTGTAGGCGCTGTCGGTCGAGATCGAGGGGATGCGCAGGAAATCGAACAGCCGGTCGAGCGCGGGCTCGAGATCGGCGTCGATGCGAGAGAGAATTGATTCGAGAGGGGGCATGGCCAACGCTTGCTGATTGATTCCGACCCATACTGTGACAGGGACACCGTCGCGCGTCATCGTCGCAGTCGGGCAATCGATGAATTGGCACCTCTTCACGCGAGGCCAGCGCAGACAGGACTTGTCTCGAATGGAACATGGCATGGCAATGGTACGCAGAAACGCCGCCTGGCTCATCTTGCCGGCATTGGCAGCGCTGCCCGGCTGCGCGCAACCGGGTGCGGATGACCGCGCCCGGCAATGGCGCGAAATCCTGGCTGCGGAGTTGCCGGTGGGCGGCCCGGCAGGGCGGGCCCCCGATGTCCTGCGGCGACACGGACTGGAGCCCGGCAGGGGCACCTATCTGAGGATCGGCGCCGATGGTGTCGCGCGATCCGATTGCACCAATCCAAAGACGGCGATCACGGGGCGGGACAGGTCGGCGGGGCGCGGCGTGCTGGCCCGCCTTGATGTCGAGGTGACGCTGTGCGTCGATGCGGCGGGCCGCATCGAGCGCCATGTCGTCAAGATCTGGAACCAGGGTCTCTGAGCGTCCGGATCGGCGTCAACGCGCCCTTATCGCCGCCGCCCGCTGCCCAGCAGCGAGCCGAGCACGCCGCGCACGAGCGCATTGCCCACCTGCCGGCCGACCGAGGTCGCCACGGAACGTGCGGCCGACGTCACGACCTTCTCGGCCATGCTCTGGGGCTGGCGACCGCGCGGCTTGGCCCCGCCCGAGGCAGCGCCGCCGCCGAAGATCGAATCGAGCATGCCGCCGAAGCCGCCGCCTGCACCGGGGGCTGATGCCGCATCGGCCTGTTGTGTCTGGGCCTGCGCCATCTGCCGACGCTTCATCAGCATCTCATAGGCGCTCTCCGCATCGAACGGCGTGTCGTATTTGCCGCGCATCGGGCTCGCATTCATGATCTGGCGGCGCTCGGCCGCCGTCAGCGGGCCGACGCGGGCGGCGGGGGGCGCGATCAGCGCCTTCTCGACGATCGAGGGCGTGCCCTTGCCTTCCAGCAGCGAGACCAGTGCCTCGCCAACGCCGAGCTGCGTGATCACCTCTGCTGTCTTCAGCTTCGGGTTCTGGCGGAACGTATCGGCTGCCGCCCGCACCGCCTTCTGGTCGCGCGGGGTGAACGCGCGCAGCGCGTGCTGCACGCGATTGCCGAGCTGGGCCAGCACGGTGTCGGGAATATCGAGGGGGTTCTGCGTCACGAAATAGACGCCGACGCCCTTGGAACGGATGAGCCGCACCACCTGCTCGATCGATTCCAGCAGGGCCTTGGGCGCGTCGTTGAACAGGAGGTGCGCCTCGTCGAAGAAGAAGACGAGCTTGGGCCGGTCGAGGTCGCCGACCTCCGGCAATTGCTCGAACATTTCCGACAACATCCAGAGCAGGAATGTCGCATAGAGCTTCGGCTTCGCCATCAGCTTGTCGGCGGCGAGGATGTTGATGGTCCCGCGACCGTCGCGGTCCGTCTTCATGAAGTCATTGATGTCGAGCGCCGGCTCGCCGAAGAAATTCGTCGCTCCCTGATTTTCCAGCACCAGAATCTGGCGCTGGATCGCCCCGACCGAGTCCTTCGAGACATTGCCGTACTGGACGTCGATGTCCTTCTCGTTCTCGATCAGATGCGTGAGAAGCGCCCGCAAATCCTTCAGGTCGATGACGGGCAGGTTGTTGTCGTCCGCCACCCTGAAGGCGATGTTCAGGATGCCTTCCTGCGTCGGATTGAGCTCGAGCAGGCGGGCCAGCAGCAGCGGGCCCATTTCCGAGACGGTGGCGCGGATCGGGTGGCCCTGCTCGCCGAACACGTCCCAGAATGTCACGGGAAACTGGTCGGGCTCGTAGGGCACGCCGATCTCGGCCGCGCGCTTGACGAAGGGCGGCTGGCTCTCGCCCGGCGCGCCGATGCCCGACAGGTCGCCCTTGATGTCGGCTGCGAAAACCGGCACGCCCGCCCGTGAAAATCCTTCCGCCAGCACCTGGAGCGTCACGGTCTTGCCCGTGCCGGTTGCGCCCGTGACGAGCCCGTGGCGGTTGGCAAGCTTGAGCGTCAGCAGTTCCGCCTTGTCGCTCTTGGCGACGAGGATGGTGCCTTCCGGTACGGTCAGCGGAGCCACGTTGGCGGCGGTCGTCGAGGCTTTGGTCATGGCGGTCCCGGTGATTGCGATTTTCGCTTATCTAGACACAGGCCCGTGCGCTTTCAAACGGATAGCGACGCGAAGCCGTCGCGCTTGATGCACGGGCCGGGCCATGCTTCAAGCGCGACGAGGAGTCCAACATGGCGTTCATTGTCGATATCGACCGCGAAGGCGTGAAGGCAGGTCTGGCCGCAGGCGACATGCTGCTCGTCGATGTGCGCGAGCCCCACGAGTTTGCTGCCGGCCATATCCCCGGTGCGGTCAACATGCCCCTGTCCGTCTTCGATGCCACGCTGATTCCGCTCGACGGTCCGCGGGTCGTGTTCTCCTGCGCGGCAGGCGTCCGTTCGGCCCAGGCCATCATGATCGCCCAGCGACAGGGCGTCGATCTCAACCGGCATTATCCCGGCGGGATGCGCGACTGGGTCATGGCGGGCGAGACTGTCGAGCGCTGAGCCCGCCCCTGCGTTTCGCGCAGGCGGGACAATCCGGACGGCCTGATTAAGGGGCTGGCTCGCCGCCGGCCTTGCGAAACTTGTCATGCCGCTATCAGATGCGGCAGTCCTGTGCCGAGGTTCCCCCGATGCATCGCTTCCTTCGTCTTGCGGCTGTCGCCGCTTTCGGCGCCGTCGCGTCCGCCCTTCCGGCGATTTCGACCGACGGATGGGCGCAGGGCGCGCCGGGCGGTGCGGCTCCGCCGCCGCCTCCCGTCACGGTCGCGCGCCCCGTGGTGAAAGAAGTCGTCGAATATGACGATTTCACTGGCCGCTTCGAGGCGGTGGATTTTGTCGAGGTGCGGGCGCGGGTGACGGGCTATATCGAGCGCGTCGCCTTCCAGGACGGCACCATGGTCAAGAAGGGCGACCTGCTCTTCGAGATCGACAGGCGTCCCTACAAGGCGACGCTCGATCAGGCCGAGGCGGCCCTTTTCTCGGCGCAGGCGCGGTTCAACTTCGCGGAAAACGACCTCGAACGCGCCGAATCACTGCGCAAGACCGGCAATATCTCCGACCAGCTCCTCGACCAGCGCCGGCAGAACTCGATCTCGGCGCGGGGCGATCTCGACCGGGCGCAGGCCACGGTGCGCGAGGCACGCCTGAACGATGAGTTCACGGAAGTACGGGCCCCCATCGACGGGCGCATCTCCCGGCGCCTGATCTCGGAGGGCAACCTCGTCACCGCGAACCAGACGCTGTTGACCACCATCGTTTCGCTCGATCCGCTCTACTTCAACTTCGACGTCGATGAGCGCGCCTTCCTCGCATATAGCCGCACCGGCCAGCTTGGCATCGGGGCCGACGGGCGGGCGCGCAGCCTCGATGTCAAGGTCGGCGTGACCGACGAGCGGGAGCCCAAGCGCCCCGGCCGGCTGGACTTCCTCGACAATCGGCTCGATCAGGCGACGGGCACGATCCGGGCGCGGGCGCGCGTGCCCAACGCCGACCTGTTCATCACGCCGGGCCTGTTCGGCACGATTCGTGTTCCCGGCTCAGCGCCATACAGGGGTGTGCTCGTGCCCGACGAGGCGGTCGCGACCGACCAGGACCGCCGCCTTGTCTGGGTGGTTGCGCCCGACAACAGCGTCAGCGCGCGCGTGGTGCGGCCCGGACCGCGCATCGATGGCTATCGCCTGATTCGCGAGGGGCTGACCGGCGAGGAGACCGTCGTCATTGCCGGCATCCAGCGCGTGCGCCCCGGTGCCCGGGTGACGCCCCAGATGACGCAGTTGCCGCCTAGTCGCTGACCTCCATTGACGCTGGCTGCAGCGAACGGTGAACCGATGAAATCCGCCCATTTCTTCGTCGACAGGCCGATCTTCGCCTCCGTGCTCTCGATCGTGATCGTGCTGGTGGGCTATATCGCCTTTACCCGCCTGCCGATTGCGCAATATCCCGAGATCGCGCCGCCGACGATCGTGGTGCGCGCCACCTATCCGGGTGCGAATGCCGAGACGGTCGCCTCAACGGTTGCCACGCCGATCGAACAGGAGATCAACGGCGTCGAGGACATGCTCTACATGTCCTCCTATTCGACCAGCGACGGGTCGATGCAGCTGACGATCACGTTCAAGCTGGGGACCGATCTCGACAAGGCCAACGTGCTTGTCCAGAATCGCGTGTCGGTCGCAACGCCCCGCCTGCCGGAAGAAGTGCGACGTCTTGGCGTTGTCACGCGCAAGAGTTCGCCCGACCTGATGATGGTCGTGCACATGCTCTCGCCGGACAAGAGCTTCGACCAGCTCTATATCTCGAACTATGCGCTGATCCGGGTCAGGGATGAGCTGTTGCGCCTGTCGGGCGTCGGTGACATCACCGTGTTCGGTGCGCGCGAATATTCGCTGCGTGTCTGGCTCGATCCTGAAAAGCTGTCGTCCTAT
>JBIPLL010000069.1:0-8788 GCA_044368425.1 Beijerinckiaceae bacterium | reverse complement strand
GAACTTCTTTGACAGCTTCCGCCGGCTCGTCGGGCCGGCCGATGCGGGAGCCTCGACGATCTGAGATCGCCGGGGACTTATTCCCCGGCGGCAGTCGGCGCGCTCGTGCGCCGCAGCCTCGTGCGGGTCGCCGGCCGTGCGGCGCCTGCGCGCGGCGCGGGAACCGAATGGCCCGGAATGGGCGCAAGAGCATTACCGGCGCGCTCGTCCTCCGCGCCGGCGCGCGGCGGCAGAGCGATGCCGGCCCGGCCTGCAATCTGCTCCGAGAGCGCAACGATCTGGTCGATGAGTGCGCGAGCCGTGTCGTTCTGATCGCGACGCTCGGTCTTTGTGGCAAGCTCGTGCTTGAGACGCGCCCGATCGGCTCGCGCCTGATCCAGCGCCGCATGAAGCGCGGAAACCTCCGCCTTCAGATCCTCGTTGCGCTGCATCACGTTGTGCTCCCGCAGCTGCGTGTCTGCTTGCGCCTGCGCCATCTCGGCCTGTGCGGCGTCGAGGCCCGCGCGCGTCCGGTCAAGGTCCTGCTCGAGCCTGGCTATGACGGCATCCCGCTGCGCGGCGAGATGCGTGGCATCGGCAAGTTCCGCCGTCAGCCGGGCAGCCTCGACATCGCGCCTGGACAGCCGCTGCGCCATCTCGGTGCGCTGCTCCTGGAGGTGCTGGACCCGGTCGGCGAGCGCCTCGCCATGCTGGCGCTCGGCCTGCGCGCGCTCATGCAGCGCATCGAGTGCGACCTGGCGGGCAGAAAGCTCCCGCTGCGCATCATCGAGCGCGCGAGCGAGATCTTCGCCATGGGTGCTGGCCGCGACGAAGCGCAGTTCCATGTCGGCCATGGCAACGCGGCGGCTGTCGATATCCGCCTGCGCCTGCGCGAGTTCCTGAATGCGGGAGGCGAGGTCTTCCTGCCGCTGCGCCAGTTCCTGCTGGGTTGCAGCGAGATTGACCTGCGTCGCGGCCAGCTCCGTTCGCGTGGCGGCAAGGACATCACGCAGGCCCGCAATCTCACTGTCACGCGCGGTGAGTGTCGCCTCCAGCGCCGCGATATGGTCGAGATGCCCCTTGATGGTCACCAGATGTCGACCGGCTTCTTCCCGGATGCCGGCATTCGCGCTGCGAACGGCCTCGATCTCACGCTCCAGCAGCCGTTGGGTCACGGCGAACTCGGCGCGCATCCCGTCTTTTTCGGCGTTGAGCTCGGCAATCGACAGAGGAAAGAGCGCTGAAAGGCGCCGGCGCGCCAGTCGTTCGGCCCGCCTGTTCAATGCGGGCAGCGCCATCAGCGCCAGAAAGGTCGCCATCAGCGCGCCCAGCGCGACGAGCATCAGCGTCTCGACCACGAACCTGCTGCTCCCTGGCCCTTTCGGCCCGAATGTTTAGCGCAGCCTGCCGGCTCTTGGCTACACCGTTTCACGCATCTGTCGCATTCAGAAGGGGTTCCAGGTCGATTCGCTCGTGAACTTCAGGTAGCCGACATTGATGCCAAGCCGGGCCCCGACGCCCGAGCGGATCGGCACGACGAGAATCCCGTCGGCACCCAGCGCCGTGAACCCGAAGCCGCCAACGATATAGGCCGACCCGTCGATGCCGCCGAAGCGGCGGTACAAGGCATCGACACTCGGCAGGTTGTAGACGAGCATCATGGTGCGGGCGCCGTCGCCGCCGAAGTCGAAGCCGACGGATGGCCCTTGCCAGAACACCTTCCGGTCGCCCGCATTGCGCGTATAGAGCGTGCCTTCGCCATAGCGCAGCCCGCCGATGAAGGCGCCGGACGCCTCCTGCCCGAGGACATACCCGTTGGGTTCCCCCCAGCGGCGCGTCGCCTCCTGGATGCTGAGCGCCAGCCCGCGCGAGATGTTGCCGAAGAACTTGTGCCCGGAATCGACGAGCTCGTTCATCTGGAAGGTTTCGGGCCGCTGGCCCTGCGCCGCAGCCGGGCCGCTTGCGACAAGTCCCGACAGGGCAAGGCCGAGAGCGAGCGCAATTCCGATACGCGCCATCGCGCCCAGCTTGCGCACGCACCGAAGGAACCGCAGGCCGTGGCTTGCGCCTGCGCCATTCGCAATACGATCCGTCATTCTCGTCCTCCACGTGATGGGTCGCGCGGCATTTGATGCTTCGCGTCAAAACCCTGTTCACGCTCCCTGCTTATGGTGCCGCACCTGCACGGGTCATGGCATCCGGCGGCACGAATCGTATCTCACGGCAGCTTTGAGGGGAATGACGGCATTGACAAGGCGGCATACGTTTCAGCACGCGCTTTTGTTATCCCTCGCCATCGGACTTGCTCCGTCGGTGCCCGCGTCCGCGGCAACGACCCCTCCTGCCTCCGCGCAGACGGCCGAGCCGTCGCAGCCGTCCCGGCCCGAGACGAGCGCCCCGCCTGTCACCGCTTCTGTCCCGACAATGCCCTCGCCCTCGATCCCGCTGCCCGGCGTCACGCTTCCCACCGAGCGCGTCGTGCATGATGGCCTGTCAGGCTTCGCGCTCAACGGTTTCGACCCCGTCGCCTTCTTTCTCTCCGGCAATCCGGAGCCCGGCAACGCGCGTTTCGAGTTGATCTGGGGTGGCGTCGCCTGGCGCTTCGCCAGCGCGGCCAATCGCGCGGCCTTCCTTGACAGTCCCCAGACCTATGCCCCGCGTTTCGGCGGTCACGATCCCGAGGCCCTGGCGCGCGGTGTCCCGGTCGAAGGCAATCCGATCCATTTCTGGATCGCGGAGACGGGCCTTTACCTCTTCCGCGACGCGGCCTCGCGCGATCTGGCGAGGAAGGATGCGACCATGCTTGCCCGTGCGGAAACGCTCTGGAGTGGTGTGCAAAGCAGCCTGGTCGCGCGCTGAAATGGCTCAGGGGCTGCGCAGCCTTTCGGCCATGCGCGGATCGCCCCATGCGAT
The DNA here is from genome assembly GCA_044368425.1 of Beijerinckiaceae bacterium. GTDB lineage: Bacteria > Pseudomonadota > Alphaproteobacteria > Rhizobiales > Beijerinckiaceae > JBIPLL01. The sequence goes on along the minus strand of JBIPLL010000069.1, from coordinate 5,896 downwards.
AAACGGCCCGTTCAGGAAACCACGGGCGCCATGGCCATAGGTGAGTGGCTCGCCTGTCGGGTCCGTCACGCAGCCGCCGGCTGCCTCGAGCAGGGCCTGACCCGCCGCCGTGTCCCACTCCATCGTGGCGCCGAAACGCGGGTAAAGATCGGCTTCGCCCGATGCAATCAGCCCGAACTTGACGGCCGATGAGACCATGCGCGTCTCGCGAACCTGGAAGCGGCCGCAGAACTGGCTGCTTTCGCTGTCGCCATGCCGCAGGCTCCCGAGAGCCACGAGCCCGTCCGGGGCAGGCTTCCTCACCCGTACCGGCTGCGAGATGCCCTTGCCCCATTCCTCCGGCGTCGCGAGAAGGGCGCTTTCGCCGGCCACCCAGAGTTTGCGCAGGGCCGGCGCGAGCAATGTGCCCGCAACGGGCCGCCGCCCTTCGATCAGCGCGATGCAGACGCAATATTCGCGACCACCGGCCAGAAACTCTCCGGTTCCATCGAGCGGATCGACCAGCAGGAACGTATCGGCGCCCCCCAGATCGGAGGGGGCCTGCGCGGCGCTCTCCTCGGCGACGACGACGGTGCCCGGGAAGTCCCGGTCGAGAGCGGCGAGGATCGTTTCCTGCGCGGCGATATCGGCATTGGTGCAGGGGCTGCCATCCTCCTTGCGCCGCGCCTCCAGCCCGCAGGCATGCACAGCGGCGATCGCCTCGCCGGCTGCAAGAGCAGCTCGCGCAAGAAGGGCTGCGATGGCATCCTTGGGACGCAGGGACGGAATTGAAGCGGTGCGCATTCGTCTGTTGCAGCAGGGTTGGGCCCTCGACAGTCGCAGATAGAGCCCTCGTGCGCCAGTCTCATCTGGAGAGGGCGGATGTGAACTGCCGCAGGCCGTCCGATCCTCACGGTTCGTTTACCCTGTTGCGGCACCTCTTGTGGATCTTTCGACCCCAACCGGGGCGTGATCCGTGGCGCGGAGCTGGCGCCGTCCATGACTGGCTTTGGCGAGGAGAACCCCATGACCGACCTGCCGATCGATTCGCTTGAATTTGCCTCGCTGCTCGCAAGCCGCATCTGCCACGACGCGATCAACCCGATCGGCGCCGTCAATAACGGTATCGAGATGTGGCAGAGCTACGACGATCCGCAGATGCGCGAGCTCGCCATGGAGTCGCTGGTCAGCGCCGCGAAGACCGCCTCGGCCCGCGTGGCGTTCAGCCGACTTGCCTTCGGTGCATCGGGCTCGGTCAACGCGCAGATCGACCTCGGCGAGGCGCACAAGATCGCGATCGCCTTCTTTGCCGACAGCAAGGCACAGCTCGTATGGGATGCGCCGCGCCTGCTTCTGCCGAAGAACCAGGTGAAGCTTGTCCTCAACATGCTCGCGCTCCACACCCACATGATCCCGCGCGGCGGCACGCTCGAGGTCCGGCTCGTCATGCAGGGCGAGGAACCGCAGATCACCTTCGTGGCGCGCGGTGACCGGGCCAACATGCCGGACCATGTTCTTGCCCTGATTTCCGGCCACGTTCCCGAGCATGGCCTCGACAGCCATTCGATCCAGGCTTTCTACGCGGGCGCCCTGATGCGCTCCATCGGCCATGACATCACGGTCGAGAAAGAGCCCGGTCTGGTCACGTTGCGGATTCTTCCCGCCGCTGCAACACAATCCGCTCTCGCTGCGGCCGGTTGAAACCGAACATAAACCCTTCTGGGCCACACTTGGGCATGGGCGCAATGCCCCTGTGCGAGTGTTCCGATGGATGACCTGCTGCGCGAATTCCTGAACGAGACGGGCGAGCACATCGACGTCGTCGATGTTCAGCTCGTGCGCCTCGAGCAGGAGCCCGACAATGTCGAGATCCTGCGCAACGTTTTCCGGCTCGTCCACACGATCAAGGGCACGTGCGGGTTCCTCGGTCTTCCGCGGCTTGAGACCCTCGCTCACGCTGCCGAAACGCTGATGGGCCGCCTGCGTGAGGGCATGCCCGTCACATCGCAGGCCGTCTCGCTCATCCTTGCGACCGTCGACCAGATCAAGCAGATCCTGGCCGAACTGGAGCGTAGCGCCAGCGAGCCGCCTGGTGACGATGCCTCGCTCATTGCCGCGCTCGCCCGTGCGGCGGACGGTGAGACGGTTTCTGCCCCCCGCGCCACGCACCTGCCCGGCGGACCAGACGTTGCCGGAGAAGGGGACGCGGATGCATCCCTGTCGGACCCGATCCTCGACGCGCTGACACAGGCCGTCCTGGCTGACGAGGCTGTGCCCGACAGTTCGCAGCCGAGGCAGCCTGTGATCGAAAGGCGCGAGCCCGACGCTACCCAGCCGGCAGCGGCGGCCGAGACCGACGACAGCCGCGCCAGGGGCCAGACCATCCGTGTGACGGTCGACACGCTCGAGCACCTCATGACGATGGTGTCGGAACTCGTCCTGACCCGGAACCAGCTTCTCGAAATCGCGCGCCGGCGCGAGGACGGCGATTTCAAGGTGCCGCTGCAGCGCCTGTCCCACGTGACGGCGGAACTGCAGGAAGGCGTCATGAAGACGCGGATGCAGCCCATTGGCACGGCCTGGCAGAAGCTGCCGCGTGTCCTGCGCGACCTGTCGCAGGAACTGGGCAAACCGATCGATCTCGTGATGACCGGAGCCGAGACGGAACTTGACCGTCAGGTGATCGAGATCATCCGCGATCCGCTGACGCATATGGTGCGCAATTCCGCGGATCACGGCATCGAGACGCCGGAGCAGCGCCGCGCCGCAGGCAAACCCGAGCGTGGTCTCATCCGCCTCTCGGCCAGCCACGAGGGCGGCACGATCAGCATCGACATTGCTGACGACGGCTGCGGGCTCGATATTCCGGTCATCGGTCGCGCTGCCGTTGCTCGCGGCCTTGTCAGCGAGCAGGAACTCGCCCGCCTCAACGACAGCCAGATCGCGCGCTTCATCTTCCACCCCGGCTTCTCGACCGCGACCTCCGTGACCTCGGTGTCCGGGCGCGGTGTCGGCATGGACGTGGTGCGCACCAATATCGAGCTGATCGGCGGGACCGTGGACATCCGCACCGAGAAGGGGCGGGGCACCGTCTTCACCATCAAGATCCCGCTGACCCTGGCCATCGTTTCGGCGCTGATCGTGAGCATCGGGGAGCAGCGCTTTGCCATCCCGCAGGTCACGGTCCTCGAACTCGTGCGCGTCCGCGCGGGCTCGGATCACCAGATCGAGACCATCAACGGCTCGCCGGTCCTGCGCCTGCGCGACAGGCTCCTGCCGATTGTCCCGCTCGCCTCGACACTGGGGCTGACGCCGGACGCCGGTCATGCGGCGGGCGAAGGCTTTGTCGTGGTCGCCGAGATGGGGCGCCACCGCTTCGGTATGCTGGTCGACGCCGTCTACCACACCGAGGAAATTGTCGTGAAACCCATGTCGCGCCGACTGCGCCACATGAAGTCGTTTTCCGGCAACACGATCCTTGGCGACGGCGCCGTCGTTCTGATCATCGATCCAGCCGGCATCGCCCGCCTCGTCGGCTCGGTCGAGGCCGACGACACGCTTGCGGTCACTGCAGAGGCCGTCTCGGAGGCGGCCGAGATCGTTGAGCGGACGACCCTCCTCGTCTTCCGTGCGGGCGAGGGCAGCCTGAAGGCCGTCCCCCTCTCGCTCGTCACCCGTCTCGAGGAGGCGGACGTCACACGCATCGAGCGCTCCGGTGGAAGGCTGCTCATCCAGTATCGCGGGACGCTCGTGCCGCTCGTCGCGGCGGTCCCCGAACTCGTGATCCGCGAGCGCGGGACTCAACCTTTCGTGATCTTCTCGGATGGCGAGCGCACGATGGGCCTCATCGTCGACGAGATCGTCGACATCGTGGACGAGGTTCTCGACATCGGCATGCCGGCGGAGGAGGGGCCTTTGCTCGGTTCCGCCATCATCCGGGGGCGCGCGACCGATATTGTCAACGTGGCGCACTATCTGCCCCTTGCCCACGAAGACTGGCTCACCGGCACGCGACGCCCGGTTGCGACCCGCCAAAACCAGGTGCTGCTGGTCGATGACAGTGCCTTTTTCCGCGAATTGCTTGGCCCGGTCATGCGCGCGGGAGGCTATCGCGTCGTCACGGCGGCGACGCCTGCGGAGGCGCATGAGCGCGTGGCGGGCACTGCCGGCCTTGCGGCCATCGTTGTTGACAGCGACATGCCCGGCGATGGCGGGTTTGCGCTTGTCGAGGCGCTGCGCCGCGATCCCGCGACCCGCCACCTGCCGATCGTGATGCTCGCGACATTCGCCCATCCCCAGATGATCGACCGCGCCCGCCAGCTTGGCGTCAGCGATCTTGTCGCCAAGTTCGACCGGGCCGGGCTGATCGCAGCCCTGAACGAAGTCGTCCTTTCCGTGGGAGAGGCCGCATGAACGTGAGCGCCTTCAACGATAACGGCCAGACGGGCGAAAGCTTCGACTACGTGACCGTCCGGGTCGGCGAGCAATGGTTCGGTCTGCCCATCGGTCGCGTCCACGACGTCTTCGTGCCGACATCGATGACGCGCGTGCCCATGGCTCCGCCCGAGGTGGTCGGCCTTCTCAACCTGCGCGGACGCGTCGTCACCGCCTTGTCGATGCGTGCCTGCCTCGGCCTGCCGCCTGCTGCCGATGGCGGGGAAGCCATGGCGGTGGGGCTCGAATACCAGGGCGAATCCTTCGGCCTGCTCGTGGACGAGGTTGGTGAGGTCATGCGCCTGACCGCCGAAAGCCACGAGGCGAGTCCCGTCCATCTCGACGCGCGCTGGGCGAAGATGACGCGCGGCATCCACCGCCTCGCCGATCGTCTGCTTCTCATTCTCGATATCGACGCTGCCCTGGGCATCCCCCAGACCAGCCACGCCGCCTGACGCCCCGAACAGGAGCAAAGAACATGAAGCATTGCCTCGTCGTCGACGATTCCGCCGTGATCCGCAAAGTGGCCCGCCGCATCCTCGAAGGTCTCGACTTCCAGATCACCGAGGCCGAGGACGGCGCCAAGGCGCTGTCGATGTGCCAGACGGTGATGCCGGATGCGGTGCTGCTCGACTGGAACATGCCGGTCATGGACGGCTACGAATTCCTCCGCCAGCTGCGCCAGATGCCCAATGGCCGGGCGCCGAAGGTGGTGTTCTGCACCACGGAGAACGACGTCGCCCATATCGCGCGGGCCATGCATGCCGGCGCCGACGAATACATCATGAAGCCCTTCGACAAGGAAATCATGACGGTCAAGTTCCAGGAGGTCGGGCTGGCCTGACCAAGGGGCCGGTCTGGCCCTCCAGGCTTCGGCGCAGCACGGCGCCGGGGCACCTGCCCAGTGACGGGCAAACGGCCTGGCGACGCCGTCCAGGAAGCTTACGGTCAAGGTTCATGGCATTGCAGCCTATTCCCCGACCAGAGCCTGCGACCGCCGGCGCCAGAGCGCCCAGGGCGAGCGTGATGGTCGTGGACGATGCCGTCGTGGTTCGCGGGCTCCTGTCCCGCTGGATCGACGAGCATCCCGGTTTGCGGGTCGTGGCAACGGCCAGCAATGGCCGCCTGGCGCTGGATGAACTCGACAGCCTGCGGCCCGATGTCATCATCCTCGACCTCGACATGCCCGAAATGGACGGGCTGACGGCCTTGCCGCTGATCCTGCGCAAGAGCCCCTCGTCCTCCGTCATCATTGCCAGCACGCTGACCCGCCGCAATGCCGAGCTGGCGCTCAAATGCATCACGCTGGGCGCCATCGATTGCGTGACGAAGCCGGAGACGAATCGCGAGGTTACGACCTCGCTCTCTTTCCGGCGCGAATTGCTTCAGCGGATCGAGGCTATCGCGGCGGCCCGACATCGCCGCGCGCGGCTGCATGAAGTCGAGGCCGCCGTCCCGTCGCCGACAACTCCCGCAAGGCCCG
>JBIPLL010000435.1:0-3154 GCA_044368425.1 Beijerinckiaceae bacterium | reverse complement strand
CGTTTTCTCTTCGCAGGCGAAGCCCATCCGGCCCGAGCGCCTGCTCCGGGAGATTTCCGGACGCGTACAGCGCGACGCGACGATCGTAGCGGATGCGAGCTATACGACCGGATGGGCGATGAGCCACATCGATACGCCGGGCCAGGGTAATGCCATGATCTCCCCGCGCGGGACGGGCGGCATCGGCTGGTCACTCCCGGCGGCGATCGGCGCGAAGCTCGCCGATCCCAGCCGTAAGGTCGTATGCATCGCAGGCGACGGGGCGTTCAGCTACGTCATGAACGAGATTGAGACTGCCGCCCGCTACCGCGTAACCGTCGCGATCGTCGTCTTCAACAACCGCACCCTCGGCTTCCAGCGCCACTACGAGCAGAAGCTCTTCAATACGTACCGCGAGTGCGATTTCCTCGACATTGATTTTGCGACCATCGCCCGGGGTATGCAGTGCCAGGCTGAGCGGATCGAAGATCCCGCCCTGCTCGGCGCTGCGCTGGACCGGGCCCTGGCCGCTGACGGTCCTTACCTGCTCGATGTCCTGATCGACCCCGATGCAATGGCACCGATTGTCGGCCTAGAGCGTGAACAGGTGATGGAATCCCACTGAGCCGCCTGCCAAACAAGAGGGGAAGAACATGCTGAAGGCACTAAAATCATTCGCGATCGCAATGGCGCTGGCCGTGACCGGACCGGCGTTCGCCAGCGAAACGCTCGACCGGATCCTCGCCGAAAAGAAGATCAAGGTCGGCATTGTTCCAGGATGGCCGAAATTCCTGGTGATGAACCCGGACACCAAGAAGTACGAAGGTTTCCTCGCCGACGACCTCGCCAATTTCGAACAGCGCATGGGCATCAAAGTGGAGTTCGTCGCGACGAACTGGGCCGGGATCGTTGCAGGCCTCCAGGCCGGCACGTTTGACGTCATGGTCGGCGGCGGCATCACGCCGGAGCGCGCAGCCGCCGTCGCTTTCGGCGAGCCGTATGCCTTCTTTCATACGTCCGCACTGACGAGGCCCGACGCGAAGGGGGCTTCGCTTGCCGATCTCGACCAGCCCGGCAAGGTGTTCACCGTCGTCTCAGGAACGGCAATGCACAGCTACGCACGCCGCCGCGTGAAGAACGCCAAGCTTTCCGCGCTGGGCGATTCCTCGGCTGCGGTTCTCGACGTCATGCAGGGCCGCGCAGACGCCTATATCGGGGATTCTTGGACCAACTATGTGCGGGCCAAGGAGCGTCCCACAGAGCTCAAGGTAATCGACTTCAAGGATAACGAGACCGAATGGGGAGGTCTCGCCTTCGCGGTCCGCTACCGCGACACCGACGTGCTCACCCTGCTCGATGCCTATGTGCGCGCCATGAAGATGCAGCGCTGGTATCACGACCTGACCGCGAAATACGACCTGCCGGAGTTGACCCCGGCTGGACCACGCTGATGCGGCAGACGTGGCGCCCGCCCTCACCGGCACGGCGCCACGCCTCCCGGGCTGCGCCAACTTGCACGCGCTCGGAACAGACAGAGGCTCGCTATGGGCTACAAGTTCGATTTCAGCATTCTGAACAGGTACGGCCCCTACATGATCGAGGGGCTGTACTACACCTTGCAGGTAGCAGTTCCCTCGATCCTCTTCGCCACCTTGCTCGGTGGTCTGCTGGCAGCGCTGCAGACACTGCCGAACCGTTATGTGCGGGCGGCGACGGTGTTCTTCGTCGACATCTTCCGCACCGTTCCCGTGATCTGCCTGCTGTTCTGGGTTCATTATGTTCTGCCGATTCTGGTCGGCATCCGGCTGACAGCGGTGGAGAGCGCGGTCCTCTCGCTGAGCCTGAACGGCGCCGCCTTCATCTGCGAGGCTTATCGAGGCGGGCTCGAGGCCATCCCCCATACGCAGCGCCAGGCATCAGCATCGCTCGGGTTCTCGAACCTGCAGACGCTGCGCTACGTCGTGTTTCCGCAGGCGTTGTTCGCGACCCTTCCCTCAATCACCAACGTGCACATCACGATCATCAAGACGGTGCCGATTGCGGTCGTGATCGCCGTTCCGGAAGTGATGTTCCGGGCTCAGGAACTTACCGTTCAGTTCTTCCGTCCGCTGGAGCTTTATACCGGCGCAGCGGTTCTTTATGTCCTTCTAGTCATTTGCTATACTATGCTGATGCGCAGGATCGAAAATCTGCGGAAATGGGATCCGATCTGATGGAGAACAACTCCGTTCTTGCGATCCACGATCTCGTGAAGCGGTACGGCGACCTGCAGGTGCTCGCCGGGGTCAGTCTTGAACTGAAGCCGCGCGAGGTGCTTGTCCTGCTCGGGCCGAGCGGTTGCGGCAAAAGCACCCTGCTGCGGTGCATCAACGGCCTCGAACCGTTCCAGTCCGGTTCGATCGAAGTCAACGGCCGTCGGATCGAAGGAGCGAGCCAACAGGAACTGACGGCTGTCCGGCTGTCGACCGGCATCGTGTTCCAGAACTTCAACCTGTTCCCGCACATGACCGTCCTGCGCAACCTAACTCTGGCGCCGATCAAGCTTTTGGGCCACCCGCGCAGGGAAGCCGAAGCTGCCGCGCAGGTTCTGCTCGAACGGGTCGGCATTCCCGACAAGGCAAACGCCTATCCCAGCGCACTTTCGGGCGGACAGCGTCAGCGGGTCGCGATTGCGCGTGCACTTGCGATGAAGCCGCGGCTCATGCTGTTCGACGAGCCGACCTCGGCGCTCGATCCGGAGATGCGCGAGGAAGTCCTTTCCGTCATCCGCGACCTGCGCGACCACGACAACATGGCGATGATCGTCGTGACGCACGAAGTCGGGTTCGGACGCGATGTCGCTGACCGCGCGATCATGATGGAACAGGGTCTGATCGTCGAGGAAGGTTCGGCGCAGGAATTCTTCCGGCGTCCGAAGAGCGAACGGGCGCAGAAGTTCCTGCGCTCGATCATCAATGCATGAGCCGAAATCGATGACACAGCGCCACGCCGAGATCGCAGGAGCAGGCTTCGCAGGGCTGGCCGCAGCTATTGCACTGCGCCAGGCTGGCTGGAGCGTGACCGTCCACGAGCGTGGCGAAGAGATCCGGGCCTACGGTTCGGCGCTGGCCCTGTCTGAGAACGGGCTGCAGGTCCTCGAAATGCTCGATGCGTTCGATGACGCCGTGCGCGGTGC
>JBIPLL010000205.1:0-5633 GCA_044368425.1 Beijerinckiaceae bacterium | reverse complement strand
TTTCGCTCGACAACCGCGAGACGCGTGACGGCGCCGGGCGACTGATTTCCGCGTATAATTGGAAGACGGAGAGCAGTACGCTGCGGATGTTCATGTTGTTGCGCCGCCGCGTAATCGACGCCCTCGCCGCATCGGCGCGCCGGGCCGGTGTGGAAATTCGGACGTCCTCGGAAGTTGTCGAAATCGATGAGCGTGGCTCGATCACACTCGCCAACGGAATCATCCGGCCGGCAGATCTCGCCATCGTTGCGGATGGTGCGCGCTCGAAAGGACGTATCCGCCAAAGCCTTCTGGTGTCCCAGACGCGCTATGCGGATGGCTCCATCCGTATGCTGCTTCCGCGCCCGGCGGATTGGAAGGACGGCACCTTCGTGGAGTACTGGAGCGGGCGTCGGCGCGCGATGCTTGCGCCATGCAGCGAAGCGCATTGCTATCTCGGCCTGATCGCGCGGCAGGACGACGCCGATGCGATCAAGGTACCGATCGTCCCTGCGGTCTGGATCGAGAGCTTCCCTTTCCTTGCGCCGCTGCTGGAAGCGATCCCGCAGCAGGAACGCTGGAACTGGGATCAGTATCAGCGAGTGCGGCTGCGGAAATGGCATCGAGGGCGCGTCGCTGTGCTGGGCGACGCCGCTCACGCCATGTCCCCGAACTTCGGTCAGGGCGCCGCTCTCGCCATGGTCAGCGCGGTATCGCTGGCCTCCGCCACGGTCGAGGAGACAGACCTCGCGCGCGCACTGCAAATCTGGGAAGCGCGGGAACGGCCCCTCGTCGACCGCACGCAATTGCTGTCGGGGCTCTACAGCAACCTGATGGCATGGCCGGCATGGCTGCGCGACGGCGCCTTGGCCGCAATGGGGAAATCCCGGTGGATCATGCGCCAGCGCACACTGGCGGCCTATCGCACGCCCCCCGCCCAGCATCTCTCCCGGCCTGCGCAAACCGCATTGCTTGAACCATGATGCCGCTGTTCTCGCTCCCCCCGGAAATCGAAGGTGTGCAGCAGCGGATGACTGCACTGGCACGCGACCATCTCGCAGCCGAGGCGCAGCGTCGCGCGGGGGAACCGTCCTTTCCGAAAGACGTCGCCCTGCTGCTCGCGGAAGCAGGTTATGGCCGGCTAACGGTCAGCAAGCCGGACGAACAGGCGACGGGGCTTCTGGAGGCGGCCACGGCTCTGGCCGCGCTCGCACGCGTCTGCCCGCGCTCGGCGGATGCGCTGCACCATCTGAACTTCGCCGCAACGCTGCTGCTCGAGTACCATGGCGCGACCGACTTCCTGCGAGGCTGGGCTACCCGGATTCGTTCGGGCGAGACGGTCGTCCCCGTCGCCATCACCGAGGAGGAGGCGGGCGCGCAGGCTGCCGCCTTGCGCAGCCGGGTATCTTCGTCCGGCGGAAGGCTGCTGCTGAATGGCAGCAAGACTTTCGTGAGCAATGCGGCCGACGCGGGCGCGTTCATCATATATGCGGCCTTCGGCAACAGCGTTGAGGAGACTGGCGCGGTTCTGGTCGAGGCCGGGCAGCGCGGCGTCGGGCGCGAGACGGCCTCCTTCATCACCGGGGAACGCTGGCAGTCGCTGACCTTCAAGCATGTCAAGGTGCCGGAAGAGGCGATCCTGTTCCGGAGCGGGGGGTTCACGAAACATGCCGGCTATTTCGACATCGAGCGGATCGGTCATTCCGCCCGCGCGCTCGGCGTCGGCTGGTGTGCCCACGACGCGGCTATCGCCTATGCGACAGATCGCCGGCAGTTCGACCGCCCGATCGCCGAGTTCCAGGGCCTGCAATGGAAGATTGCGGAGGCGAGGCTCGCGCTGGAAGCCGCCGAGCTCCTGCTGCAGAAGTCGGCTGCACTGGCGGATCGTGGCAGGCTTGGCCCGGTAGACACGACACTGGCGAAGATCCACTGCAATCGCGCCGCATACGCAGCGTGCGACTACGCCATCCAGATCCTCGGCGCGCGTGGATACTGCGAGGACTCCCTTGTCTCGTACTGCTTCCGGAAAGCGCGGGGGTACATGCTCAATGGTGGTGTGGTCGAGCTGATGCTGACCCGCGTCGCCGAGCATGCCTTCGGCCGGCGCTTCCCGCAGCACCCCGCATGACCCCCTTGTGGAGCAACGTTATGCCAGCACAACGTTTCGGAATTGGACCACGGATGAGCCAGGCCGTGGTCTGGAACGGCCAGATGGTCACCTCGGCCCAGGTCGCAAGCGACTTCACGCTCGATGCGGAAGGACAGACCCGCCAGATTATAGACAAGCTCGATGCGCTGCTCGCACAGGCCGGGATGACCAAGCAAGACGTCATCAGCGCGAACATCTGGCTGTCGGACATCATCCATTATCAGGCCATGAACAGCGTCTGGGACGCATGGATCGATCCTTCATGCCCACCAGCGCGCGCCTGCGTGGAGGCGCGTTTCTCGTCTCCGAAAATCCTTGTCGAAATACAAGTCTTTGCGGCTGCTTGAAAACGCACGATCCGTCGTTGATGACGTTAGCCCTCTCGGCGACACATTACCTAATTTTTCGTCTGATGGCCCGCCCGATCAGAGCCTCACGCGCAGGGTCGCAGAGCCGCCGAGTTCGGTCACGATGGCGGAGAAGGCGGCATCCGCGCGGGCGGTGAGGCTCACGGTGGTGGTCAGCTTAACGTCGAGGCTCACCCCACCAGCGGCGAGTGCCGGTCGCTGTGCTGTCAGACGAACCAGACAGTCTCGGAAATGCGCCTGCCTTGGCATTGATCAGGCCGCGCAAAGCTGACGCCACTAGGCGAGAGCGGCCGCGCGACGGTCCTTGAAAATCTGTCTGCTGATGAGGGCGCGTTCATGGTTGACCCGAAGGGCCGCGAATCAAAGTAATTGTAGATCCAGCCGTGCAACGCGGCGAATTTCTGCAAAATTTGCTTCGTGGATCTTCGGTTCGCATCCGCCGGAAGCAAAGCATCGCCCGTTCGCTTCGTCGAAACGGCTGATGTGAGTTCTCCGCCCAGTTGTTCGACCAGACCTGCCACTGAGTTGTCATCCCGTGGCGATTAGAGCCTCGTTGGGTTTGATCCGGTTCCTTTTTTGATCTGGTCCTGTTTGCTGGACCGCGAGAGGCTGGAGTTTCCGGCCTGCTTCGCGGCTGCGGGCGGCGCTATGACGTCGACCGGCACGAGCACATGGTTCGTGCGGTCGATCCTCGCCATCACGCCGCGGCAGTCGCGTTCTGCCACGCTTGCGCTGCCTGCGCCCTGAACAGGCGAAGTATGCGGCGGGAAACGAGGTGGCGTTGCAGTTTGAACGTGTTGTTGACCGCAGCTTGTCGGTCACCAGTAGGTTGGGCACAAAGGCCTGCTTCCTGAGCAGCTTTCGCATCAGTCGCAGAGCAGCCTTCTTGTCTCGTCTCGATTGCACCAGCAGGTCGAGGACTTCGCCCTCGCTGTCCACGGGCCTCCATAGCCACGCGCGATTGCCGCCGATTGAGACGACCATCTCGTCGAGATGCCATTGGCCGCTTGGCCGCGGTCGCCGGGCGTGCAGGTTTCGCGCGAACTGCAGCCCGATCTTTAGGACCCATCGCCGGATCGTCTCGTACGAAACATCCAGGCCACGTTCGGCCAGGATCTCCTCGACATCGCGGTAGCTGAGCGTGAAGCGCAGATAGAGCCAGATGGTGTGGCCGATGACATCGGGCGGAAACCGGTGGCGGGCGCAGGAGATGGTTGCCATTCCCAACCCCATCGTCGCTGCCAGTAGCCGTCAGCGTTTTCGTGACAGCGCCCCGCCAAATGTCCTCCGTCACCTGCCACACCCGCGATGGGACCCACGCCGACAAGCGCGAATGTTTACCTTGCGGATCGGATGGCGCAGCTGAGCAGACCGGCGACGAGCCGTCGTCGCTCCAGGTCGTCGACTGCAATCTTCTGCATCGAGGCCCACACCGGAAATTCCATCAGCGCGACGACGAGCTGAAGTACGGCGTCTGGCAGGATTTCATCCTTGACGGCTTCGCGGACCAGCGCGTAAACGCCCGCCTCCACGGCGCGCAGAAACTGGTCCAGTTCAGGGATGAGCTGTCGGTCTGCATAGGCGGCGGTGAGCCGAAGTGCTCCCCGGCGATAGAAGCCGTCAACCTCGTCTACGAGGTGCTGCAGACGATCCTTCGTACTGCCAACGTCCTTGAACAACTCCGATGCTTGTTCGGGCACCGGCGGATTCATCTCCTTCCAGACATGCGCGCCGCAGGCCGCGACCAATGAGCCCAAAGTCGGGAAGTGGCGGTAGACCGTCGCCGCGCCGATACCGGCGCGTTTGGCGATATCCACGAAAGACGTTGCCGCGACGCCCTGCTCGTCATGCAGTTGCAGCGTCGCGCTCACGATGCGCTCTCGCGTGTCAGCCTGGGTCTTTGCGCGGTCTTTCAGCCGATAGCTGCGTCGAACTGCTCGTGTTGCCATATTGACGATAACAACATTCCATGAAATTTTCTTTCGCCAATATGCCAGATGTTGCAACTGAAAGTCCAGTCAGGAGCCCGCCAGATCATGACAGTTTCCACTGCCACGAGCACGCTATCCCGCGCCGGCGAACTCCGGTTTCTCGGTCTGCCAACCTGGATCAAGGCGGATCGGGAATTGACCAACGGCCGCTTCAGCCTGATCGAGCAGGTCATACCGACTGGCTTCGAGTCGCCTTGGCACATGCATCGGTCAGAGGACGAGTCGTTCTATGTTCTCGAAGGCGAGATGGTTGTGATCCTGGAAGGTAGCCGCTGTTTGCTTCAGGCAGGTGACTTCGCCTTCGGACCGCGAGGCGTTCCGCACGGATTTCGCATCGAAGGCGGCGGGCCGGCGAGGATCCTCCTGATGACGACCGGAAGCGATTTTGCCGATTTCATCGCAGAGGCGAGCGTTCCGAGCGACACGGCGCCTGCCGCTCCCGACATGGCGCTGCTGGTGGCGGCCGCCGAACGGCACAACATCACCATTCTCGGCCCGCTCCCACGATAGCGGATAGCAATTGGTGTTGGCGACGGGCCAACGGAGATGTTGCACCACCCAACCGCCGACAATCGTTTGGCCGCCGACAAGTAGCCTTGTGATGTGTCATGGCGTCCGCCTTCCAGATGGCGGAGGTGGCCATCCCGAGACACCACTTCGCCGACATCCTGCGCATGAATGCGGATCTGCGGCCACCGCCTGTCACATCGACTGCGTCGTGCGCTCCGATGTCGTGTGTCCAATCGAAAACGAGGGGAGAGGTGCGTCTCGATGAAGGAGAACTCGGTGTTTTCCTGCTGACCAACCCACGCCAGCGCCTGGACACGGGCAGAAGGATGGCCGGCGTCGAAACCCGCTTGCAAAAATCCTAAAACAGCGGCAGATTTTCCTCATACCGGCGTACATCTGGCGAATGTCAGTTAAGTAGAAGCGTCAACTATCGCAGAAACAACAAGTAGGCTGCTCCAAGAACGACGATAAGGTCCATAATCCATATTGCCTTATCGATCGTCTTCTCGTGCTGCGGCTTGTTGAAGGTGACGGTGAGGCCAATAAGTCCGAAGGTGGACAACAGCAACGTCGCCCAAAGTGAGTATGGCAGTTGTAGAAAAACGATAACAGCCAGGACCGCGTTTACGAATGTGA
>JBIPLL010000126.1:0-6959 GCA_044368425.1 Beijerinckiaceae bacterium | reverse complement strand
GGCCTATTCGGCCGCGACAAGTGTATTGCCGGAAACGATGGAGCGCCGGCTGACAGCCGCCGTGCGTGAGACATGGCATGAATTCAGAAGAGGGCGGCAAGTTCGCCCGGATCGTTGAAAGCGGCCACGTATTGATTGCATTGCCGGATGCGGCAGCACGCCCGCTGATCGCCCTTCTCGCGTCGATGCAAGGGTCGATGCAAGGGTCGATGCAAGGCTAGGAGAGGTCAGGCCATGGGTTCCCAGGACGCACCGCAAACGTTTCCGCAGCCGCCTGCCGATGGCTGGGCCAGTCGGAACGAGGCAATCTCCTATCACTCGGACGCGGTCAGGCGGATCGCGGCCGTGCAGATTTCCGCCATCGAGGCAGGGCAGGACATCCGGGCGCGCATGCTGCGCGCACGCAAACGGGGACCGGGCGAGCCGCTGCGTGTCCTGTTTCTCCTGCCGCATGTGGCGCTCTTCGATGCCTATGCATCCGTCCATGCCGAAATGGCCCGGGACCCGGCCTTCGCGCCGGAGGTGCTGGCTTTCCGCCGCCAGGACTTGGCCCCCGATGTGGACGAGGAACAGACACGGGCCTTCCTGAAGGAGCGCGGCATCGATGCCCATGTCGTCGGCTTCGACGGCGCCGACCAATGGCCCGACATCGACCCGGACGCCTATGACATCCTGTTCTACACGGCCGGCACCCTCGCTTATCCCGAGCCATACCGGATCGCGCGAACCGGCCATCACTTCCTCACCTGCTACATCGCCTATGGCGTGCTTCTCGCCGACCAGCCGGAGATCCAGTTCGATCAGGATTCGCAGCATTGCGCCTGGCGCGTTTATGCAAGCACGCAGCGCGACCTGTTCTTCTACGAGCATTATCGCAAGCGCCTGCGTTCGAACGCCCGCCTCACCGGCTATCCAAAATTCGATCTCTACGGCCCGTGGGCACGCGATGGCGGCGATCCGCAGCCAGCCGCGTCGCGACAGGATCGGCCGATGGTCGTCTGGGCACCGCACTGGACCATCGGCCTGATCTACCCGCAGCTCAACATGGGCCTGTTCGACCGCATCTGCATGGGCATGATCGAGCTGATGGACGCATATCCGGGCATCGATTTCGTCTATCGCCCGCATCCCAACCTGCGCCATGCGCTGGCGCAGACCACGTTCATGAGCAACGAGAACTACGCCATCTATCTCGACATGCTCCGCGCGCGTCCCAATTGCCGGATCGAGCTGGGAGGCGACAATGTGGAGCTGTTCGCGCATTCGGCGGCCATGATCACCGACAGCGTGTCCTTCCTCGCGGAATATCTGCCGACGGGCCGGCCCTTGCTGTTCCTCGACCGCCCGGACCGGATGCGGATGAATGATCAGGGCGAGGACATCGCATCGCTGCATTTCCAGGGCCGGGATCTGGGGGATATCCGGACCTTCATCGAGGATGTCGTGCTGGGCGGCGCCGACCCCCGCGCAAAGGAGCGCAGGACGGCGGCGCAACGGCTGTTCTCGACCGGGCAGACCAGTGCGGCAGCCGCAATCATCGATGACCTGCGCACTGCCCTGCTCCAGCCAGAAGGGCCGCCCCCCCGGCGCGATCTCGACGCGACACGGCAGGAACTGGCAGATCGGCAGGCGCAGCGCAGCGCGCAGGCACAGGCGCTGTCCAATGCCTATTGGACGCGCCAGTCGGCCTACAATTACGCGCTCAACTTTCCCGAGCGACACCGCAACCAGATCGCCTTCATCCGGCAATGGCTGATGCCGCGCCTCAACGACCGGGCGCGCGTGCTGGATATCGGATGCGCCGACGGCTGGAGTTCATGCGCGGTGGCGCAAGGATGCGGGGAATTGCACGGGTTTGACCTGAACCCCGCCTTCATCGACCTTGCGCGCAGCAATGCGGCTGCGGCAAGCCTGACGAATTGCCGCTTCGAGGTTGGAGACGCGCTGGCACTGCCGCTCGAAGCCGACAGCTACGACGCCGCGATGCTCGGCGGATTGCTGACCTGCATCGTGGAGGATGCCAAAGCCGCAAGCATCCTTGCCGGTGTGGCGCGCGCCACGCGCATCGGGGGAGCGCTTCTGCTCAAGGACACGCTGCACCGCGGTCAGGGTAGCCGGCTGAACATTCAGGAAGGCTATGGCGCCGTCTATCGCGACCTGCCGACCTACGAGGCCCTCGTGAAGGGGGCCGGATTCCGGATCGGGCACGGGGAATGGATCGAGGCCAGCGGCGAGCATGGCAGCTACATGCTGCTGGCAACACGGACGCCGCAGGAATGACCGGGCGCGGGACAATCGGAATCCTCGGCGGTGCCGGGGTCGCAGCCTCCGCGGCACTGGTGCAGCGCATCGTCGACATCGTCACGGACAGGGGCGCGCGCTTCGATCAGGATCACCCCGAGGTCATTCTCCTCCAGGCGACGCAGGCGCCAAGCCGGAGCCTGTGGCTGGAAGGGCGGGGCCCGAGCTTCGTCCCCGCCTATGTCGACGCGGCGATCCGCCTGCGCGAGGCGGGTGCCGGGATCGTCGTGATGTGCTGCAACACCGCCCATGCCGCCCGCGCCGAGATCGCGGCCGCCGCCGGCGTGACGATCCCCGATCTGATCGCCCTCGCCGTGCAGGAGGCTGCGCAGGAGGCTGCCGCGCCGGGAGACCGCAGGATCGGCGTTCTCTCCTCCAGCGGGACGCGCGCAGCCGGCCTCTATCGTCGAGCGATCGAGCAGCTTGCCCCTGGATCGGTTCTGGTCGAGCCGGATGCCGCGATGCAGGACGCGGTGACCGAGGCCATCGTGGCCGTGAAGCGGGGCCGACACCGCCAGCCGCATCTGCATCCGGCCCCCTCGGAGCTCTTTGCACGGGCCGCCGACTCGCTCTGCCGGCAGGGAGCGCAGACCATCATTCTCGGCTGCACCGAGATTCCGCTGGCATTTCCGTCCGACTGGCCGGGCGCCCCCGTGGTGGACACGATCGATGTGCTGGCGCAAGCCTGCCTCCGCTGGTGGGCCGGAGAGAAAGACCTGCAATGGCACGGCTGAAAGGCGGCAATCCGCAGCTCGACCCCAACGAAGTGCTGCGCTTTTTCGACAGCCGGGCGCGGCGGGCCTCACCCGAGGACCACTATGCCGTGACCACCTTCACGGACCGGTCGACGGCAGAGGAGCGGCATCTGGCGGAGATCGGGCTCGCGCTGCCGCTTCTGGGCCTTCCGCACCCTGCCGCGCATGTGCTCGATATCGGCTGCGGCGGCGGCCGATGGGCACGCTCCCTCGCCGGCAACGGGCAAGTCGGCATTGCGGCCTATCACGGGATCGACTTCTCTCCCGCGCTCATCGATCTCGCACGGGCACAGGGCCTGCCGCCTTCATTCACCTTCGAGGTGATGTCGATCGATGCCTTCGCGAACGGCGCGCTGCGGCATGAGCACGCCTGGACCCATATCCTCGCCATCGCCGTCTCGATCTACCTCAATGACGAGCTTGTCTGCGCCATGCTGCATCGGGCGGCCGGCCTTCTGCCGCCCGGCGGCAAGCTCTATCTGCGCGAGGGCGTCGTGACGCAGGGCGACAGGCTCACGCTGGTCGAGGAACCGTCGGAAGCCTTGCAGGACCGCTACAGCGTCGTCTATCGGACGGCGAGCGAATATGAGAACCTGATTGCAGGAGCCGGTCTGGCCATATTCGACAGCGGAAGGCTGCCCGGGCCGCATTTCGCCCGGCATGCCGAGACGGTTCACCAGTACTTCATTTGCGGGCGTCCATGACCACGGCCTTCTGCTTCGACCTCGACGGTACGCTGACCGCCCGCGAGCTTCTGCCGGCAATCGCCGCCGAGATCGGGCTCGAATCGGAGATCGAGGCCCTGACCATGGCGACGATCAATGGCATCCTGCCATTCGAAAGCTCTTTCCGGCTCCGTTGCCGGCTGCTGGCCGACGTACCCGTGTCGCGTGTCCGGGACATCGTCGCCGACCTGCCGCTGTTCCGGCAGATCATCCGTTTCATTCACGCCCGGCCGGACAGCTGCTACGTGATCACCGGCAACCTTGACGTCTGGGTCGAGGGCCTGCTGGGCCGGATCGGGGCCCGGGCATTTTCGTCGCACGCGACGGTGCACGGCGACAGGCTGGCCGGCATCACCTCCGTGCTCGACAAGGGTGCCGCCGTCCAGATCGTCCGCCAGCACCATTCCCGGATCGTCGCGATCGGCGATGGCGTGGGGGACCTGGCGATGTTCGAGAATTCCGACGTGAGAATCGCCTATGCCGGGCTCCACGCGCCCGTTCCGCCGCTGGTCGCGAGCGCCGACATGGTCTGCATGTCCGAAACGGCCCTGATCCGGACATTGGAGGCCATGGCGTGATGCGCTTCATCATCAGTGCCGCCGGCCTCGGATCGAGGCTCGGAATGGACATGCCCAAATGCCTCCTGCCGATCGGCGAGGGCTGTCTCATCGACTACCAGCTCGCGGTCCTGCCGCCCGGGAGCGACGTGCGCATCGTGGTGGGGTTCCGGGAACTGGAGGTCATGAGCCACGTCGCGCGGCGCTGGCAGGACGTCACCTTCGTCAGGAACTCCGCCTATGCCTCGACGAGCAATACGCACAGCCTCTATCTCGCCGCGCAGCACATCACGGGGCCCTATGTCACGATCGATGGTGACCTGATCATCGGAAAGCCCGGTTTCGACCGCTTCCTGCAGGAATGCGCGACATCCCCGCGCGGCATCATCGGGGTCGTCCCGCGCGGCACGGAGGAAGCCGTTGGTGCGCGGATCGAGAACGGCGACGTTGTCGGCTTCGCCCGTCCCGGAACGCCCGAGCAGAAGGAATGCCCGGACGAATGGTGCGGCATCGCCTATGTCAACGGCTTCGCGCTGACGTCGAACCGCCGCTTCGTCTTTGAGGAACTGACACGGCACCTGCCGCTACCGGCCTTCGAGATCCCCTGTCTCGAGATCGACACGCCGCTGGATCTCGAACGCGCGCGGGCTGAGGTCAGGGCGGGCCGGATCACGCTCCCGCCCCTGCCCCCAATCAAATAGCGCCGGGTCGGTCAGACCCGGCGCCTGTCAATGATGGCGGCTACCCTCAGCGCAGATTCGCGCAGAAGCGCTGGATGCGGTTGCAGGCATCCTCGAGCAGCTTGTTCGAGGTCGCATAGGAGATGCGGAAGTTCGGACCGAGGCCGAACGCCGTGCCGTGCACCGCCGCGACACCCTCGGTCGCCAGCAATTCGAGCACGAAATCCTCGTCCGTCTCGATCACCTTGCCCGACGGGGCGGTCTTGCCCATCAGCTCCGCGCAGGACGGATAGACATAGAAGGCGCCCTCCGGAACGGGACATTTCAGGCCCTTCGCCTGGTTGAGCATCGACACGACAAGGTCGCGCCGCTCCTCGAAGGCCTTGCGGAACACCTTGAGATGATCCTGCGGCCCGTCGAGCGCCTCGACCGCTGCCCATTGCGCGATGGAGCAGGCGCCCGAGGTCTGCTGGCCCTGCACATTGTCCATGGCCTTGATCAGGTGCTCGGGGCCAGCGGCATAGCCGATGCGCCAGCCGGTCATCGCATAGGACTTGGAGACACCGTTCATCGTCAGCGTGCGGTCATAGAGGCGCGGCTCGACCTGCGCGGGGGTCACGAAGGTAAAGTCGCCATAGACGAGATGCTCGTACATGTCGTCGGTCAGCACCCAGACATGGGGATGCTTAACCAGCACGTCGGTCAGCGCCTTCATCTCGGCATGGCTGTAGGCGGCACCCGACGGGTTCGACGGCGAGTTGAGCAGCACCCACTTGGTCGCGGGCGTGATTGCGGCTTCCAGCACGTCCGGCTGCAGCTTGAAATTATCCTCGATCCGCGTCGGCGCGAAGACGGGCGTGCCGCCGCACAGGGCGACCATCTCGGGATAGCTGACCCAGTACGGCGTCGGGATGACGACCTCGTCGCCCGGATTGAGCGTCGCGAGGAAGGCGTTGTAGATCACCTGCTTGCCGCCGGTGCCCACGATCGTCTGCGAGGCCTTGTAGTCGAGGCCGTTCTCGCGCTTGAACTTGCGGGCAATAGCCTCGCGCAGCGGCTGGATGCCGGAGACGGGCGTGTATTTCGTCTCTCCGCGCCGGATGGCGGCGATCGCCGCCTCCTTGATGTTATCGGGCGTGTCGAAGTCGGGCTCGCCGACGGACAGGCTGATGACATCCTTGCCCTGGGCCTTCAGGTCCCGCGCCTTCTGCGTCAGCACGATGGTGGCGGACGGCTTGATGCGCGAAAGGGCATCCGAGATGAAGCCCATGGGAATTCTCCGATCGTGACTGTAGAAAGGGGGCGCGAAGCGGGGCGGACCCTAGTGCAGGACACTGCAAAGGGAAACCCGCTTTTGCGAGGACCAGCGCACTCTTTCCCCGCGCCCCGATCATGAGAGCCCGCCCGACGGGCCTGGAGGAACAGATGAACTCACGCCGCCAGTTCGTTCAGAGTGTCGTCCTGATGGGCCTCGCCGCAGCGGGTGCGCTCGCAGGTGCCCCCGTTCTGGCCCAGGACTTCCCGAACCGCCCAGTGCGGATCGTCGTGCCCTATCCGGCCGGCGGACCGACCGACGCCATCGCGCGCATCGTGGCGCAGGAACTGGTGGGTCCGCTGGGCGTCAACGTCATCGTCGAGAACAAGGCCGGCGCCTCGGGCGCCATCGGCACGCGCGAGGTCGCGCGCGGTGCGGCGGACGGCTATTCCATCGTCTTCGGCAACAACCAGACCCATGGCAACAATATGTTCCTGCTGAAGGAGCCGGGATATGACGCCGTGAAGGACTTCGCCCCGCTCGCGGGCGTGGGCGCATTCGAGCATGTCTATGTCGTGCGCAACGATCTGCCGGCACAGGGCATCGCCGATCTGGTGGCCCTGGCGAAGAAGGACCCCGGCAAGCTGAACTATGGCTCGACGGGGCTGGGCTCCGGTTCGCACCTG